>JBELEU010000161.1:0-4949 GCA_042093455.1 Crocinitomicaceae bacterium
GATGCATTATATGCTTTTACCAACTGTGAAATGTCTATTTCTCCAAATGCTTGTGTAATTGATGGAAATAAACCAGTCTTTATTGGAGTAACAGAAATTCTCAAAAGAAATACAGATAATACGGTTAAATTACTAAAACAAGAACTTGAAATAAAAAAACAAGAACTTGAAAATCAATGGCATTGGCTATCTCTTGAAAGAATCTTTATAGAAAATAGAATATATCGTGACATTGAAGAGGAGGAGACTTGGGAAGGTGTAATTAAAGCGATCGACAAAGGATTAAAACCTTACATCAAAAACCTTAAGAAAAAAGTAACGGAAGAAGATATAATAAAACTTACAGAAATAAAGATCAAAAGAATCTCAAAATTTGATAGTGATAAAGCTGATGATAATATTTTCAAAATCGAAGATCAAATCAAAGAAGTTTTAGATCATTTAGCTAATTTAATTAATTATGCAATTGATTATTTTAAGAATATCAAATCAAAATATTCAGAAGGCAAAGAAAGAAAAACTGAGATAAGGGTATTTGATAACATCAATGCAAGTAAAGTAATTGTATCCAATAAAAAGCTCTATGTAAATAAAGAAGAAGGTTTTATAGGTTGGTCATTGAAAAAGGATCAATACGTTGAAGACTGTTCAGATTTAGATGATGTTATACTATTTTTTGAATCTGGTAACATGATGGTCACAAAAATGGCGGATAAAAAATTTGTTGGAAAAGGAATAATTCACGCTGCTATTTGGAAAAAAGGTGACAAAAGAACCATTTATCATATGATTTATCAAGCTGGTAAATCAGCTCCATCTTACATGAAAAGGTTTTCAGTTAGTTCAATAACAAGAGATAGAGATTATAATGTTACTGGTAATGCAAAAGATCCCAAAATTCATTACTTCACTGTAAACCCTAACGGAAGAAGAGAAACAGTACAAATCAAACTTAGACCGAGACCAAAGCTGAAAAAGCTGAAGATTGACATTGACTTTGGAGAACTATTAATAAAATCAAGAACGTCAAAAGGCAATACTGTCACTAAACATTTTATTTCAAAAGTAGAGCAAAAAGAGGTTGGCGGATCAACATTGGCAGCAAGAAAAATCTGGTGGGATGAAGTTGTTTGTCGACTAAACAACGATGAGAGAGGCAAACATCTTGGCAGTTTTAAAGGTGAAGATAAAATATTGTCAATTTATAAATCTGGTCATTATTTAATTAGTGGATTTGAATTATCAAATAGATTTTCGGATGATTTAATTCATATTGAAAAGTATCATCCAAATAGGCCCATTTCTTGTGTCTATTGGAATGCTGAAAAAGAACTTTTTTATGTTAAAAGATTCAACATTGAGAATCAAACAAAAAAACACTTATTTATCCCTGATGAAAATGGAACAGATTTAATTGTTGTAAGCACACAATTTAATCCAAAAGTATCTGTAACATTCAATAAAAGATTAAAAGAGACAAAAGATCTTGATGATAAGATATATGAACTAAATGGAATAATTGATGTAAAAGGTGTAAAAGCCCAGGGAAATCAATTGTCAAAATTAAAAATTAAAGACATTGCTTTGTTACCCACTGAAGAAGGTGAAGAATGGCCTGAGCTAAGTGACGAAAATCCATTAGGAAATATCAAAAAACCAATAGTTGAAGCTGAAATGAATTCAAATGTGGATGATAATTCCATAAAAGAAAAAATTCATGAAGATGTCAAAGAAAATACAAATGAAGAAAAATCAGTTAACGTTGAATGGTCAATAGATAATAAAACAAACGATGATGATTTAGATGAAGAAGGACAAATGAAAATATTTTAAAATGAAAAAATACAATATTACACTACTTTTTATTCTTTTAACTTTCACATCAATTGCTCAAGAAAATATTGATTATGAAGACGACACAATAGTTCCAATAGAAAGTCAAAGAAACTATTTTGGCGCTAACATATCTCCTTTGATGACCGGAATTATCTCAGAAAGAAATAATTATGATATTAAAGTTAATGTATTGTACAAGAGAAATTATGGTGAAAAAAATCTTCGTTTCAGTCTAAATCACCTAACTGAAGGCAATGATTTACAATATGATTACTATCAGCCAACTAGCTCAACTGATACAAGCATAACAAGAAGATATTTTAACTCTTCCTATTATCACTATGACTTTAGGTTTGGTTTTGAAGAGCTAAGAGGGTTTTCTGGAAGTAGAGTTCATGTTGGTCTAGATGGTATAATTGGCTTAGGCAGTCAAAGATTAGGTTATTTCAATAAGGTTTTCACTAGAGATTCTATTGGGAATTACATACCAACTGATATTGACTTAACAAATGATGGTGAAAGAATTAGTAATTACTTAATAACTGGTCTTGACGTATCATTTGGAATAGACTGGGTTCTAAATGAAGCTTTTATTTTCACAATGCAAATAACCCCACAATTTAATTACTACATATTTAGGAATAATTCTACACTAATTGATCCAGCAAATGAATATGCTGATCCCATAAATTATGCAGATTTTAAATTAGGTTACTTTGATATTAACCTAATTTATAGATTTTAACTATGCTTCAACTTTAACAACAGGAGCAGCACTTAAAATTTCTTCATTAGCAAATTCAGCAAACTTCTCAAAGTTCTTATTAAACTGATCAGCTAGGTGATTAGCTTTCGCATCGTATTCAAATGAGTCCTTCCAAGTATTCTTTGGGTTTAGAACTTCAGTTGGAACATTAGGACAAGTTAAAGGCATTTTAAGACCAAATACTTCGTGTTTATTGTACTCAACATTGTCTAACTTTCCATTAAGTGCAGCAGTTATCATAGCTCGAGTGTAAGAAAGCTTCATTCTTTTTCCTATACCGTAAGGACCTCCTGTCCAACCAGTATTTATTAACCAAACATTTACATTTGCTTCCGTCATTTTTTCTCCAAGCATTTCAGCATAAACTGTTGGATGCAGGGGTAAAAATGGTGCACCAAAACATGCAGAAAAAGCAGTGACTGGCTCAGTTATACCAGCTTCAGTACCAGCAACTTTAGCTGTATATCCAGAAATAAAATGAAACATTGCTTGACCTTTAGTTAGCTTGGATATTGGAGGTAAAACACCAAATGCATCAGCAGTTAAAAAGAATATATTTTTTGGGTTTTTACCCTTTGATCCAGGAGCTATGTTGTCGATGTAATCAATTGGGTAACTTACTCTTGTGTTTTCAGTTTTTGTTTTGTCTTCAAAGTCTACAGTTTTACTGTCTCCAATGAAGTTAATATTTTCAAGAATTGACCCTTCTTTAATAGCGTTCCAAATTTGTGGTTCTTTTTCTTCAGTTAAGTCAATACATTTCGCGTAGCAACCACCTTCAAAATTAAAAACTGTATTTCCTGACCAACCGTGCTCATCATCTCCAATAAGTTGTCTCTCAGGATCTGCAGATAAAGTTGTTTTACCAGTCCCTGATAAGCCAAAGAAAATAGCTGTATCATCATCTTTTCCAAGATTTGCAGAACAATGCATTGATAGAGTGTTTTTCTCGTGAGGAAGAATAAAATTAAGAACTGAAAAAATACCTTTTTTAATTTCTCCAGTATATCCTGTTCCTCCAATCAATATCATTTTTTTAGTGAAGTCAATTACAGCAAAATTATGTTGTCTTGTTCCGTCAGTTTCAGGATCAGCTAAAAATCCTGGAGCATTTAATATGTGCCATTCAGGATTGAAATCTGCTAATTCACTGTTAGTCGGTTCAATAAACATGTTATTTGCAAAATGATTGGACCAAGGGTATTCATTTATAACTCTTAGGTTAAGTCTGAATTCATCTGATGAACAAGCGTAGGCATCTCTGACAAAAACATCTTTTCCTTCAAAGTACTTAATCATTTTATTGTATAAGCCATTAAATTTATCTGCTGAAAACTTAATGTTTATATCTCCCCACCAAACTGCATCTTCAGTTTTATTATCACAAACAATAAACCTATCTTTAGGAGACCTTCCTGTAAACTCTCCAGTATCAATAGCGAGAGCCCCAGTATCTGTAATAACACCCATTTTTCTGTCAACTGATTCTTTGACCAATTGTGCAGGTGTTAAATTCCAATATATAGTTGATAATTGATTTAAACCTAAGTCTTTTAGGTTGTCAGTGTTAGGTTGAATACCTTTAACATTCATACTTTTAGTTTATCAATGAATACTACAAATTTACTAATTGTATATATGTTTTAACCGTTTTAAAGTTTTAAATATTCACAAAATGTCAACTTATACACAAATTAATTTCAGTATTTAATACATAATCAAAATCATATTTCATAAAATGAAAAACGATAAAATTTTTAGAAAAATAGTTCAAATAGACAAAAATGATAATCTTGACATAACACATAATTCAACTTTAATCTTAATAGGTTCTTGTTTTTCTAATAAGATTGGACAATGCTTAAAAAACACAGGCTTTTCTACCACTCAACCGTTTGGTACAATTTTTAATCCAATTACCATTGCTGATAATTTATTAAGAATAGTCAATAGAAAGTATTTTAATGAAGAAGATTTGGTGAAAGTGAATAACGTTTTTTTCAGTTGGAGTCATAGTAGTAAGAATTACTTTAGCATGAATAAATCAAAACTATTGAGTGATTTAAACAATGAAATTAATGCACTAAACAATTCATTTTCCAAAAATCCAATTTTACTTTTAACATTTGGAACTTCAATAGTCTATGAATTAAACAACCAAGTAGTAGGAAATTGTCACAAACAACCTCACAGTCATTTTAACAAAAGAAGATTGTCTGTTGAAGAAGTTGTTTTACGTTGGAAAGACATAATTAATAAATGTAAAAATCAAACTTTTGTTTTTACTGTTAGTCCTGTTAGGCATTACAAGGATGGTATTGTTGAAAACAATAGGAGCAAAGCAGTG
>JBELEU010000162.1:0-4974 GCA_042093455.1 Crocinitomicaceae bacterium
CGTTGACAGCTTAGCAGGCTGTTGCATTACCACTCTGCCACCTCTCCTAATAATGGATAGCAAAAATAATACAGTTTTTGAATTCAGCAACAAGATATTCGATTAATGGTTTTTTTAATATGATATTTTTTAATTTTTTTCTGTTTTTGTACAAAATGACCTAAAAAGTATTCCTAAATTCGCACTCGTTAAATAAACTTATTATGAAAGACGTTGTTATTATATCTGCAGCTAGAACTCCAATAGGAAGTTTTGGGGGCTCTTTATCAAAAGTTAGTGCTACTCAACTAGGAGCAACTGCAATTAAAGGTGCTTTAAATAAAGCAAAAATGGACGCTAAACACATTGAGGAGGTATTTATGGGCAATGTGCTTCAAGCCAACTTAGGGCAAGCTCCTGCAAGACAAGCTGCAATGTTTGCAGGTATTGGTGAAAACGTACCATGCACAACCGTTAATAAGGTTTGTGCTTCAGGAATGAAAGCCATTAGCATGGCAGCTCAAGCCATAAAATGTGGAGATATAGACGTTGCAATTGCTGGTGGAATGGAAAACATGTCTTCAGTGCCTCACTATTACATGGCAAGAAACGCTGCTAAACTAGGTGATGTAAAACTTTCTGACGGTATGGTAAAAGATGGATTAACTGATGTTTACAACAAGGTTCACATGGGTGTTTGTGCTGACAAATGTGCAACTGATAACAATATCACCAGAGAAGATCAAGATAATTTCGCTATTGAATCCTATAACAGAGCAGCAAAAGCTTGGGAAGGTGGAAAATTTGAAAATGAAATTGTTCCTGTTGAAGTTCCACAAAGGAAAGGTGACCCAATAGTTGTTCACAAAGATGAAGAATATAGTAATGTTAAATTAGATAGAATACCTACTTTGAGAGCTGTCTTTTCTAAAGAAGGAACAGTAACAGCTGCCAATGCTTCAACGCTGAACGATGGTGCTTCAGCATTGGTATTAATGAGTGCTGAAAAAGCAAAAGAATTAGGATTAAAACCTATTGCGAAATTAACTAGTTACGCAGATGCTGCTCAAGATCCAGAATTATTTACCACTGCTCCTTCTTTGGCAGTACCTAAAGCACTTGACAAAGCCAATCTTTCTGTAAATGACATAGACTATTGGGAGCTAAATCAAGCCTTTTCAGTAGTTGGTATAGCCAACACTAAAAAACTAGGATTGGACCCATCTAAAGTTGATGTTAACGGAGGTGCTGTTTCTTTAGGACACCCTCTTGGAAATAGTGGATCAAGAATTATAGTAACCCTTATTAATGTTCTAAAGCAAAATAACGGAAAATACGGTGCTGCTGGTATATGCAATGGTGGTGGTGGTGCTTCTGCTATGGTTATAGAAAACATATAAAATAAATTGAAAAGGCTTCTTGTAATAAGACATGCCAAATCAGATTGGGACTCCTTATCTGATTCAGATTTTGAAAGACCACTTAATAACAGAGGTTTAAGTGATGCTCCAAAAATGGGTCTACATTTAAAAGAGGTCGCACTTTTTCCAGATTTAATTATTTCATCAGGAGCTAAACGAGCCATCACTACTGCTAAATCAATTGCACGAAGTATGGATTACAAGAACGAAATTGTTGTAGACAATAAAATATATAATGCAAGTAGTCATGAGATTATAAGTGTTATCAATAAAATAGATGAACAGTACGATACTGTTTTTCTATTTGGTCACAATCCTGGTGTTAGTAACTTAATAAATGAGTTAACTAGCGAATGGGTGAATTTAAAAACATGTTGTGTTGTTGAATTAGAAATAGTAGTAGATAAATGGAGTCATATAAGCAATGAAACTGCCATTTTTAAAGAATATTACAGCCCCAAAACATTAAGTTGATTGTAAGCTTTCTTTCAAACCTGACGAAAGCTCTTTGATTCTATCAATTTTATTCTCCTTTATCCATATAACAGTAAGTGGTGTAATGGAAATAATTTTACTAGAGTCTGATAAACTATGAGTAAATTTAGAAATAACATCCCCTTGTTTTAAAAAAGTAGGCTCACCATCATCTCCCTCAGAAAAATACTTAGCTCCTCCCCTTGCAATTATACCAAGGTCATTGTTTAAATTCAATTCTTTAATGAATTCAAAATTTAAAGGAAAAATTTTAACATCAGTCAATTGTATAAAATCTTTAAGTTCTTTATTGCCCAAATCTTTTAACCAACTAACTTCCTTAACAAGCTCTGAAACAGAGGGTAATGTAAAATCAAAAGGATGGTTTAAAACCTCTTGCATCTGTAATTCAATTTTACTCAACAATAAAACTGCATCATCCTCATCTAACCTACCCATTCTAAGCATATTAGTTATATCAGATTTTTGGCTGTTTAATGTTGCCCTGCTTGCTTGGTTGGTTTCAATGGACTTGTAGACTTCAGGAAAAGCATTTTTTAGATTTCTTAGAAACGTTAAGCCTTGAATTTTTTTCTCATTCACTTCGTCTTTAATCATTTTGAGAAATTTAATTTCCTCTTCTGTATTATTTGAATCAGAATTAAACTCATTAACTAAAGACAAAACCTGTTCTTGAGCTTTAATAAATCCTTTTGCTGCATCGTAACTACTTTTGACTTTAGAAAAAATCTCTTTGTGAGGAGTTTTTTGAAACAATGACCACAATTGTATTTTACCATAAAACTTAGAGGTATTCCATAAGTCATCAATGTATTTAGAATCAGCTAAAGAAGCTTCTCCACCTGCATCTAAAAATTCATTTGTTATTTTAGTTAACTGATTATAAGCCTTTCTACCAAGTAATCCATCGCTAAATTGATTCCAATACGATTTTTTTTCTTTATTTAAAAGAACAGTTCTCAATTGAGACAAACTACCCTCTGATGAGTTCTTTGATAAATCTGAATCATTTTTAGACCATAATTTTGGCAAAAACTTCTCAACAGATTCCCAATTTGCCCCACTCATGAAACGATCTTTCTTTAGGAGAGTAATTCGTTCTTCAGAATTGGTTCTTAAATTATCTACTGCATGAGCGATTATAACAGATCTCCCATATGGTATTTTAGTAAGACCTAAACCATTGACTAGTGCTTTTATTGTTGTTGCATTAATCAATGATGTAAGCAGCACAATACCTGCTGTAATAAAAAGAAACTGCTCTTTTATAGCATCAAAAAACAAAGGATTGTTTTGAAAATCTATTCCTAAGGAATTTGCTAAAAATTGCAATTCAGAATCAGTCATTTTATATTCCACAACAATTAAAGCCATAGCCAAACCAATTACACCTCTTAATCCACCCCACCAAAGCACTGTTGCCTCTTTCCTATTTATACCATAACCAATTTTCTTCATTATTGGGTAGAATATAAAAATCACAAAAGCACGAATTATGTGAATACCTATGTAAATTAAACCTAAATCAATAAAGTCATGTAGTTGAAATTTTGAACGAAGAGATATAATTACGCCAACAATAATAAAAATTAATGTATTCGCAATAAAGGCAAACAACCCCCAAAAATCATGCATAAAATGAGAAACTTCTGGGCTAATTCTAGTCTTGCCTCTACCAGCCATTAATAAACCAAGAGTTACCAAAGCAATAACACCAGACAGATGAAAGCTTTCAGCAATAAAAAAGGTTAAATAAGCAGAACCAATAATTCCTGTAATCTCAAAAAGCGGATCATTGAACACCTTTTTAAGCAAAAACAAAGTAAAATATCCAATACCAGTTCCTATAGCTACTCCACCCAGAGTAACAATTAAGAAATCAAGAATTGGATGAGAAAAATTATCATCAATTGCAGTTCCTGTTATTATGGTAAAGAACACCATAAAAATAACAATAGCAGTACCATCATTTAACAAAGACTCACTTTCAATTAAAGTTCTTAGTTTTTTACCTCCACCAAGTTCTTTTAATAAGGAAACTACAGCAACAGGATCTGTGGCACAAATCACCGCACCAAACATAGCTGCAATTTTCCAATCCCAGTTTTCAAAGCCAATTCCAAGATGCTTAATTCCAAGCACCATTAAAAGTGTAATGAAAATAGCAATAGCAATTCCAGGAACAGCCATCAAAAAAGCATTCCAAAATGACTTTTTAAAAGTATGTACATCTAAATCAAAAGCCGCTTCAAAAATCAGAGTGGGCAAAAATACATATAAAATAATTTTTGAATCAATGTGTCCAGCCCAGTCAATCGCATTGGATAACAGATGGAAATCATGAACCCATTCTAATCGGTTAACCAAACCGATTCCAATACCAATTAAAAGTAATATAACTGTGTATGGAATAGGTATTTTACGTAAAAACCTCTTGGTATTTATCCCAATAAATAGAGCAATTATTATAAAAAAAAGTGGAGACATATCCATGGACTGATGAGTAATGTCTTCGGATAAATTATCACCTGCTTTAAGAAAAATTGGGAATATAGTAAATAGGGTGAAAATTAAAGTTTTCATGTAATACGTCTATTTGTAACGTATCTAAATTATTAAAAATAACAACAGTTGGTTGAATTTAAACTGAAACTTTAAGGGCAATTCAAAAAATAAGTAAGAATTAAAAACAATGACTAATTATAAAATAATTGTTTTGTAAATAATACTTAAACCTTTTCGATCCAATTAAATTTATCTTCTACTTCTCCTCTTTTGTAAGAGTCGATGTAAGAAAGAACTTTGGAAGAAAAACTTTCAGAGTTTGGTTCAGGCAATTCATAATTAACATCTTCATAACTTATGCTTTTGATTGGAGCAATTGTTGCTGCAGTTCCAGCGCCAAATGCTTCTTTAATAGTTCCTTTTTCAAAAGCCTCAATAATTTCAGTTACAGCAATTTTTCTTTCTTCAACTTTCATCCCCCAGTCTTTTGCTATGTCAACAACTGATTTCCTAGTGATTCCATCCAAAATAGTATCTGAAGATTTAGGTGTAAGTACTGTATCTCCAATAACAA
>JBELEU010000163.1:0-4963 GCA_042093455.1 Crocinitomicaceae bacterium
CCTGTATGCATTGAACCCATTAGAGTTCTGTTCCTTAAAGTAGTAAAACCTAAATCAAGCGGTTCAAGTAAGTGAGGGTAATTTGAATTCAAGACAATGTATTTTCTTCTAAATATAAGAGATAATATTAAACAATTATAAATCTAATAATGAAGAAACCATTAATACAATTATTTTTGCATCATGAAAACAGTAGTTGTTGGCTTATCCGGAGGTGTTGACTCAAGTGTAGCTGCTCATTTATTAATAGAGAAAGGTTACAATGTTATTGGACTTTTCATGCGAAACTGGAACGATGAGTCTGTAACTATTAATGATGAATGCCCCTGGATTGAAGACAGTAATGATGCTTTACAAGTTGCTGAAAAACTAGGTATCCCCTTTCAAGTAATTGATTTCAGCAGTGAATATAAAGATAGAATTGTCAATTATATGTTTGAGGAATACAAAATTGGAAGAACTCCCAATCCTGATGTTCTTTGCAACAGAGAAATAAAATTTGATATTTTTTTAAAAAAAGCTTTAGAACTTGGAGCAGATTATGTTGCAACTGGACATTATTGCAGAAAAGAAACTTTTACAAAAGATGGGGTTGAAACTCACCAACTATTAGCTGGAAGAGACAACAATAAAGATCAAAGTTATTTCTTATGTCAAGTCAATCAAAAACAACTTAAAAGTGCCTTATTCCCAATAGGAGAACTAAAAAAAAGTGAGGTGAGAGATATTGCACGTAAAATTGATTTAAATACAGCTGAAAAAAAGGATTCACAAGGACTTTGCTTTATAGGCAAAGTAAAACTTCCTGTTTTCTTACAACAACAGCTTAAACCTAAAAATGGAAATGTAATTGAGTTAAATTCTGAAAGTGAAATTTTTTCAAACATTAATGAAAAAGACTTTTTTAATGAATATAAACTGGATCAAGCAAAAGGTGAAATAGTTGGAAATCACAATGGTGCTCACTACTACACTATTGGACAAAGAAAAGGACTTCAAATTGGCGGAACTCCAAAGCCTTTATTTGTAATTGGAACCAACACCGAACGAAATGTTATTTATGTAGGTCAAGGTGAAAACCATAAAGGATTATTTCGCAAAGGGTTAACAATAAAGAAAAATGACATTCATTGGATAAGAGAAGACCTTGAAATGAAGATCAATGAATCCAGAAAATATCTGTGTCGAATAAGATATAGACAAGCTTTGACCGAAGCTTCATTTACTCTCAAAGAAAATGGTATGGAGGTATTGTTTAATGAAGACCAAAGAGGTATTACGCCTGGACAATTTATTGCATGGTATAACAACGATGAGCTTATAGGCTCTGGGGTGATTCATTAACTCAAAGAATCTAACCAAATATAAATTAACAATATTTTATGAATTTAAATTAAAAATATAGTGTGCAAGCATAGTAATTTTAGGACTAAGTGTTATATTTACACTTTCATAAATTAAACAGCATAAAATGAATGAGCCAATTGACGAATATTTCAAAACTGCATTTTCAGTTACCATTTCCTTATTCATTTTTGAAGATGGAAAGCAAAAAGTACTCATAATCAACAATACTGATGAACCATTTAAAAATGCTCAAAAACTACCTGGAAAACTTGTTAAACCAGATGAATCCTTTGAAGATGCTTGCAATGACATTCTGCAAAAAACAATAAATAATCAAAAGCTATATGTTGAGCAGCTGAATGCATTTGGCAAACTTTACCGACATCCTCTCGGTAGAGTTATTGACATAGCATTTTGCGGATTACTTAACAAAAAAACAGACATCAATGAAATTCCAGAAAAATTAAAACATAAATGGGTTGAGATCAATGAAATTCCACAGTTAGCTTATGATCACAATGAAATCATAGATATGGCGCAAAAAAGACTTAAAAGACGAATTAAATATAGACCTATTGGAATCAACTTGTTGCCTAAAAGTTTTACAATGGATGAACTTCAAAGTCTTTATTCATCTTTTTTGGGAAAAGAGTTTGATAAAAGAAACTTTAGAAGAAAAATATTTGATTTAGAAATAGTCAAAGAGGTAACTAAAGTACAATTGAACAAAAGAGGAAGGAAATCAATACTTTATGAGTTTGATACCGACCAATACAATATTTACAACAAAGCAGGATTTTAATATCTCTCCATTTTCCAATCAATTATCAGACTTCTTCCTGGTGTGAAAGGTACTTCATTGTCTTCAAGATACTTTTCTAAATTTTCAACTCCTTGAGTAAATTTTAAAAATTTAGGAACCAATGCTGTAAAATCAGAACCAGCAGAATTATATAGCATTTTATTTGTTTCTGTCGGATTTGATCTACTCCTCCACATGTTCCAAATTACAATACCTACTCTACTAGAAATACTCTCTTGTTGCTCAATATCTCTCTTAGACAAAGATTGATCACCGTAGAGTTCAGTTTTTAGACTATCCTTTAATAGTTTTAAATTATAAATAACTTTTAATTTATTTAAGTCAAGATTTGGATAAGAATTAATAGCTGATTCAATAAATTTTAATCTATTGTTTAAGTCATTTAACACTTTGCCTGATGCATCAACTGCCTTTCTTAACTTATCTACTTTAATTTGAAATGACAAAAGTTCTGATTTATTATCAGATGGTGTTGATAAATCATCTAACCAAATACAAGAAAAAGGTGTTTTATCAACCATTAAAGTAGGATTACCGTCTACTATTTTGTGCATGCTAACACTATAATTTCCAGGGAGAGCTAAAGGTCCTTTTTTTGCTTCACCATATCTACCTGGCTTTGAAACATTAAGCTGAATAGAAGTTTGTGCAGCTAATCTAAAGTCCCACACAATTCGGTTAATTCCAAGATTAGGTTTCTCAATTAGCTTCCTTAGTTCATTTCCATTTTCATCATATATCGTGAAAAGCAGATAAGGATCTTCTTCTCTATCTTCCGTTCTTAGCGCTTCTAATGTTGGATATTCTACATCGTCACCATTTTCAATTAACTTTTCTTCTTTTTTCTGTCTTATTTCTTTATTTGATCTTAAAGTATCGTTGAATAAATAGCTAAAAACTGCTCCAATCGGAGGGTTGTCAGCCGTATAGTAACTTTCACCTTGAGAGCCTTTTCCTCTTAATCCTAAAGGTCTTGCATCAACATACATCAATGCGTCTTTAATAGGAAAAATATGAGCTTTCTCAGAAATTTTACTTTTAAGAGACCTCAAAGCTGAGTAGTCATCTAAAACATAAAAGCTTCTTCCAAAAGTAGCTAAAACTAAATCATTTTCTCTTTTTTGAATCTCTAAATCCTTAACAGCAATAGTGGGTAATCCAGCTTTAAGTTGTTTCCATTCCTTACCTCCATCAATAGTGAAATACACACCAAACTCTGTTCCTACAAACAGTAAATCTGGATCAATATGATCTTCAATAATATCATAAACTGTTCCTTTAACTGGTAGGCTTGAAGATATTGATTTCCAACTACTTCCATTATCTAAACTAACCTGAACGTAAGGTTTAAAATCTCCTCTTTTATGATTATTAAAAACAGCATACACCTTGTTTTCTTCGTGTTGAGAAGCAACCAATGAATTTACATAAGTTGTATCAGGAATACCTTTGATTTTTGAAATGGTAAACCACGATGATCCATTATCTTTACTAACGTGAACTAAACCATCATCTGAGCCAACATACAACATACCCTGCTTTAAAGGAGATTCATCTAAAGCAACAATATTTCCAAACATTGTTGTAGACTTGTTTTTCATTATCGCATCTGAACTTTGAACCCTACCCATTACCTTTAATAGGTTACGATCAATTTTTCTTGACATATCTGGACTTATACACTTCCAAGAATCTCCTCTGTCATCACTTACAAATAATTTATTTGCGGCAAAGTATAACCTTTCATTGTCATGTGGACTTATTATGAGCGGTGCGTCCCAATTCCATCTTAGTGCTTTCTCTCCTTTTTTTACCATTGGCTTGATACCTACCTTCTCTCCAGAAAGTCTATCGAATCGCACCAACCACCCGTACTGTGATTGAGCATAAACAATATTTGGATTTTCTGGATCAACTGCACTTTCAAAGCCATCTCCACCGTTAGTTATGTACCAATCAGCATTTCTTATACCGTGATTATTAATTGTTCTTGAAGGACCTCCTAAGCTATTGTTATCTTGTGTCCCCCCATAGACATTATAAAATGGATATTCATTATCAACAGCTACTTTATAGAATTGAGTAATCGGTAAATTAGGCTTAAAACTCCAATTTTCAGCTTGGTCCCAAGTTTCGTAAACACCTCCATCACAACCAACAATCCAATGTTTAGTATTAACAGGGTCTATCCACATACAATGATTGTCTACATGTTTACTCTTTTCTCCAGACTTAACTATTGTTTTCCCTCCATCAACACTATGATGAAGCCAGGTATCCATGAAAAACAATACATCTTCGTCTTTAGGATCACAAACTATTTCCTGATAGTAATTACCACTTGTAACATACTCATTAACTTTTGACCAACTAGCTCCCCTATCAAAAGACTTATAAAGACCTTGATTTTCCTTTTCCGCCTCAATTATAGCGAACAAAACATCAGCATTAACAGGAGACACTGCCATACCTATTCTTCCCATTATTGAACTCGGCAATCCGTTATTAAGTTCAACCCAATGCTCACCGCCATCATTTGACTTATACATCTTAGAGCCTGGCCCTCCACCAACGTAAGTAAAAACGTGTCTCCTTCTTTGATGTGAAGTAGCATACATTATATTTGGGTTTTCAGGATCAATATGAACTTCATTAATACCTGTATTATCATCAACTTCTAATGCTTTTGGTTAATTTTCATTTGTTTCAATCTCATATGTTATATGATCATTTAAACTGTTTATCTCAAATTGTGTATCAATTTGAGTTGTATTTAAATTAAAATCAGTTATG
>JBELEU010000164.1:0-4954 GCA_042093455.1 Crocinitomicaceae bacterium
AGTACTACATCCTATTGGGTTTGGCGTTCATAATATGCTCTAATTTTTTTGGTGTTTACATGCCAAAAATAATTGATCAAGCTGCAGACAACCTAACCATGTTTGCTGAAAGCCAAAACCTAATAAATTCTGATTTTAAATCTGAAATATGGTCACTTGGTATTTCATTAGCCTTAACATTTATGGGCTTTGCTATTTTAAAAGGGATTTTTTTATTCTTCACAAGACAGACAATAATTGTAATGTCAAGACTTATAGAATTTGATTTAAAAAATGAAATTTTCGCAAAATACCAATCTCTAAATATTTCATTTTACAAGAAAAATAAAACAGGCGACTTAATGAACCGTATAAGTGAAGATGTTTCAAAAGTAAGAATGTATTTAGGGCCAGCAATAATGTATACTCTAAATGTTATTGTGCTTTTTATAATGGTTGTGTCATTCATGTTGTTTAAAAATGTTGAGTTAACCATTTATGTGCTATTGCCATTACCAATTCTTTCAATAATAATTTATAAAGTCAGTTCTACAATTAATAAGAAAAGTGAAATAACACAAAAACAACAATCGAAAATCTCATCATTTGTTCAAGAAGCTTTTTCAGGAATTAGAGTTTTAAAAGCATACAATAGATTCGACCACTTTAAAGATCAATATGCAGAAGAAACGGAAAACTACAAACGTGCGTCCTTAAGTTTGGCTTTTGTTAACGCAATGTTCTTGCCAGCAATAATTCTTCTAATTGGAATTAGCACCATTACTACTATATATGTTGGAGGATTAAAAACAATAAATGGAGAATTAGATTATGGAGATATTGTTCAATTCATTTTTTACATAAACATGCTTACTTGGCCTTTTGCATCTGTTGGTTGGGTAAGTTCACTTGTTCAAAGAGCTGCTGCATCACAAAAAAGAATAAATGAATTTTTGTTGCTTGACGATAAAATAATTGATGAAGGTGAAAAATCCATTTCTAAGATTAACTCAATTACTTTTAGAAATCTTAATTTCAAGTATAACACGAATGAAACTAAAAAAACTTTATCTAACATTAATTTTCATCTTGATGCTGGACAAAGTTTAGGGATAATTGGAAAGACAGGGTCTGGTAAGTCAACAATTGCTCAACTGCTTTCAAGACTTTATGATTTTCAAGAAGGCGAAATCTTATTAAATAACACTTCAATAAAAAATTACAAGCTGAGTGATTATCGGAAAAAAATCGGATACATTCCTCAAGATGTATTCTTATTTTCTGATACTGTTTTAAACAACATAGCATTTGGCCTTCAAAAGAATGAATTTTCTAAAGAACAAATTGAAAGTGTTGCAAAAAAATCTGGCATTTTAAAAGAAATCAATAAACTACCTGATAAGTTTGAAACTAAAATTGGCGAAAGGGGCGTCACTTTATCAGGAGGTCAAAAACAAAGAGTATCCATTGCAAGAGCATTAATTAGAGATCCTGAGTTGATTCTATTTGACGACTGTTTATCAGCTGTTGATACTGAAACATCCAATAAAATATTGAATACTATTCAATCAAAAAATAGTAAGCAAATCTCAATACATATTAGTCATAGAGTTAACGCAGTTATCCATTGCGATCATATATTAGTATTAAAAGATGGTGAAATTGTAGAAGAAGGTAACCACAATGCATTGATATCAAAAAACGGATTTTATCAACACATTTTCAAAAAACAACAATTAGAAGATTATTAATGTGAAAATTAGGAGTCATAATTAAGAGTTGTTTATATTGCAAGAAATTAATCAATTTAGAAGCTATTTAAATCATGGAAAATAACAACGAAAACGATAATTACAGAAATGAAATTTATTCAAAATCTGTAAGAGCTGGAAAGAGAACCTATTTTTTTGATGTTAAATCAACTCGTGGAGGAGATCACTACTTAACCTTAACAGAAAGTAAAAAGAAGTTTGATCAAGAAGGTAATTTTCATTTTGAAAAACATAAAATTTTCCTTTACAAGGAAGATTTTGAGAAGTTTTCAGATGGTTTATCCGATGTGCTAAATAAAATAGCTGAATTAAATGAAGGAAATACTAGTGAAGAAGTCCAGCAAACACAACCTAGTTCTGACTCGCAAGATCAATCCATTGATAATATTGAATTTGAAGATTTAGATTAACTCCTTAAATTTATTTATTTTTAGTCAATATCTTTTCAACACTAGTAACAATCAACAATTATTTCATAATTGTCTGTTTATCAGTTTTTTGTCAAAAATTGATTGGAAATTATTCTTTTATTTTGTTGAAAAATCACCATTTGAAAGTGAATAAACACAGCTTTGTTTAAAAGTGTAAATAGTCGTTAAATCTTATGGCTACTTATCTTGTATTTTTGATATATTGATAATTAGCACTATGATTGAAATTACTTATTATGGACACTCCTGTTTTAACGCCAACATTGATGGTGTTAATTTGTTGTTTGACCCTTTTATAAGTGCTAATCCTCTTGCTAAAAAAATTGATGTCAACTCAATTTCAGCAGACTATATTTTGATATCACATGGCCATGAAGACCATATAGCTGATTTAGAAACAATTGCAAAAAACACCAATGCTAAAATCATCTCTAATTTTGAGATAGTTAACTGGGTAACTGAACAATTTAACATTACCAATTGTCATCCAATGAATCACGGTGGTAATTGGAATTTTGACTTTGGAAAAGTAAAATACGTAAATGCTATACATAGTAGTGTTTTGCCTGACGGCTCAAACGGTGGCAACCCTGGAGGTTTTGTGATAACATCACAACATGGAAACTTTTATTATTCAGGTGACACAGCACTTCATATGGACATGAAATTAATTCCTTTAAACACAACTATTGACTTTGCTTTACTACCAATTGGAGATAATTTTACAATGGGTACAACAGATGCTATTCATGCTGCAAAATTTGTAGAAACAAAAAAAGTTATAGGTCTACATTATGACACCTTTGGTTTCATTGAGATTGACCACAACAAAACAAAAAATTCTTTTGAAAAAAACAACCTTCAACTCCACTTAATTGATGTTGGAAATAAAATAAATATATAAATGGGTAAAATTATTACGATAGCAAATCAAAAAGGAGGCGTTGGAAAAACTACAACTGCTATAAATTTAGCAGCTTGTTTAGGAGTTCTTGATAAAAAAGTACTTTTAATTGATGCCGATCCCCAAGCAAATTCAACTTCTGGTGTTGGTTTTGAGCCTAGAGAAATCAAAAATGGCATTTACGATTGTATCATTAATGCTACACCTCCTCAGGAAATAATTCTAGAGACAAACAGTCCTAATTTAAGTTTACTTCCTTCGCACATTGATTTAGTTGGTGCTGAAATTGAAATGATTCATCTTGAAAAAAGAGAACACATTGTCAAAAACTTTATTTCTTCTATAAAAGATGATTATGACTTCATAATCATTGATTGCTCGCCTTCTCTTGGTTTAATTACTTTAAATGCCTTAACTGCATCAGATAGCGTTATCATTCCTGTTCAATGTGAATATTTCGCATTAGAAGGTCTTGGAAAACTCTTAAATACAATTAAAATTGTTCAAAACAGACTCAACAAAGATCTTGACATTGAAGGAATTTTATTAACCATGTATGACACTAGATTACGCCTATCCAATCAAGTTGTAGAAGAAGTTAAAATCCATTTTCAGCAAATTGTTTTTGAAACAATCATTCACAGAAACACTAGACTTGGTGAAGCTCCTAGCCATGGCGAAACTATAATCATGCATGACGTAAGTAGCAAAGGTGCTGTCAACTATTTGAATCTTGCGAAAGAAGTAATTCGAAAAAATCAAGCTCATGATAAGTCTGTTGAAACAATTATTAGCAATTCAGAAATAAATGACTAACAAAAAAAATGCATTAGGTAAAGGACTAAGCGCCTTATTGGAAAACTCAAATACTGACATTACAAGCAGTTCTAGTTCTTCTGATTCTAATTTTTTAGCTGGGTCAATTTCAAGAATTCCAATAAACTACATAAAAGTTAATCCATTTCAACCAAGAATAGATTTTGAGAAGGAACCTCTTTTAGAATTAACAAATTCTATAAAAGAACACGGTTTAATTCAGCCAATTACTGTAAGAAAGTTAGGGCGAGATCAATTTCAAATTATTTCAGGAGAAAGAAGATTTCAAGCTTCAAAACTAGCTTCACTAGATGAACTTCCTTGTTTTATTCGCATTGCAAATGATCAAGAAATGCTTGAAATGGCCATTGTAGAAAATGTTCAAAGAAAAGACTTAAATGCAATAGAAATTGGACTTAGTTTTAAGAGACTTATTGAAGAATGTGATTTAACTCAAGAACAATTAAGTATTAAAATTGGAAAAAACAGATCTACCATTTCTAACTTTTTAAGACTTCTTAAGCTTCCTGTAGAAATACAAAAAGCCATTAGAGATCAACACATTTCAATGGGGCATGCAAAAGCACTTTTAGCCATTGATGATGAAAATGAAATTTTTAAGGTATTTAACACTATTCTTGATGAAAAGCTTTCTGTAAGGGCAACTGAGAATTTAACTGCAAAAAGTAAAAATCAAAAATCAATTCCAATTGCATTATCCAGATATGAAATGCGGATGCAAAATGATTTATCATTTCAATTCAATTCAAAAGTTAAAATTTCTAAATCAACTAAGGGTAACGGTAAAATTGTAATATCTTTCAAAGATGAAGAAGACCTTACTAGGATCTTAGATAGTTTTGAAAAATGAAGCTCTTATCCATTTTTTTATTTTTACTTTTTACTCTTAATGCTTCCATAGCTCAAGTTGAATCAAAAGAAATAAAACCTACAAAAAGAGCTACCAATTTAGCTTGTATAATACCATGTGATCCATGAAGGTAATTTATCAAGAAATAAAGAAACTAAATAAAGCAAAAAGATTACAAAAA
>JBELEU010000165.1:0-4946 GCA_042093455.1 Crocinitomicaceae bacterium
CTCTTCCGATCTCTCACTAGTTCATGATCTAAAAAAGGAACCCTTATTTCCATTGAATTAGCCATACTCATTTGATCAACATCTCTTAAAAGTACATTTTGAAGGTAGGTCTCTATTTCTAAAATAGAAATTTTACTTAAAAAAGGTAAATCATATCCCCTATTGCCAGGTTCTAAATGGGCAATACCCCATTCATTTGGATAATTGTATTTTGGAAAAGAACTTATTAAATTATTGATCTGATTGTCTGTGAAAATTTGCCTAAAAAAGGGATAATAATAGGGCAATTCAAAAAGCTTTTGATTTAAAATGCCTGCAATTTTTTGATTTTGAACAGAGGGCTTAAGTGTATTTAATAAAGAAGAAAAAATACGTCTGACAATTGGCGGAAATGAATACAACCATTTCTTTGATTCTAATGACAAACTTTGTTTAAAAACAGGATAACCTGCAAATAATTCATCCGCACCAAGACCAGAAATTGCCATTGTTAATCCCTGATTTTTTGCTGCTTTACAAATAACATAGGTATTCAAACCGTCTATACTAGGGTGATCCATTAAACTCAAAGAAGATTCCAACTCATTTAACAAATCTTTAGCAGTAAGCTTAATTTCAGTATGGTTTGTTTTATATTTTTGAGCTATTAGTTGAGAATATTTAGCTTCATTAAAAGCCTCTTCTTCAAAAACAACTGAAAATGTATTAATAGGTTTTTCTGATTCTTTTGCCGCTGCGGCAACCAATATACTAGAATCAATACCTCCGCTTAAAAAAACACCAAAAGGTACATCTGAATTCAATCTTTTATTGACTGAAGAGCGCACTAACTTTCTAATTTTTTGTTTTACTTCTTCATAGTTGAAATTTGTAGGACGATTTTGAGCCTCATCAATTAAGTTGTAGTAATTATCTACTTTCCATTCGTCTTCACTAACAATGAGCATTGAAGACTTAGGAAGCATTTTTATTGATTTAACTATAGTTTCTGGAGAATGGACAGTTCCATATTTTAAATAATCAACCATCGATTCTCTATCAACAGAAAATGAAAGTTCTTTATTCTGCATCAATCCTTTAACAGATGAAGAAAAATAAACAGCTTGATCGTGTTCAGTATAGTAGAGAGGCTTAATACCCATTCTATCTCTTGCTAAAATAAATTGACATTTAATTTTATCCCAAATAGCAAAAGCAAACATTCCATTTAACTTGGAAACAAATGTGTTTCCCCATTTTAAATAAGCAGCAAGTAAAACTTCAGTATCTGAATTAGTAATAAACTGATAATTAACCTTAAGCTCTTCTTTTAATTCTTTGAAATTATATATTTCACCATTAAAAACTAGAACAACATTTCCGTCTGAACTAACAAAAGGTTGGTTTGCTTCTTTAGCTAAGTCTATTATTGATAATCTATTATGACCAAGAATAATTTTATCATCATTATAGACACCGCTAAAATCTGGTCCTCTATGAACTGAAACCATATTCATAACCTCAACATTCTCAAGTGATCTTGAAAGATTTGAGTAATTATAAATACCGTTTATACCACACATTAATACTTAAAATCTGAATGAGATAACATGAGATCTATTCCCTTTTCAATAGGTATAAGTTTACCATCCAATATTTGTTTCATCTTAGAATTATCTGGCATTCTTCTTGTCATATCGCCTTCTTCTAAAGCAGGAAGATGAATTAATTTAGAGTTTGAATTTGTTTTTTTGATAATTAATTGTGCCAATTCTTTGATTTCGTACTCAACCGCTCCTCCAATATTAACAACATCGTTAAGCATTAAATTGTTTTCAAAGATCTTAATACAAGTGTTTACATTGTCATCGACATAACAGAAAGTTCTTGTTTGAGTACCATCTCCATAAATGGTAATATCTTGATTGTTTAATGCCGCTTTCAAGAACTTAGCTACAACGAAGTCTTCGCTTTGATTTGGCCCATATGTATTGAAAAATCTAAAAATGGTAAATGGTAATCCAAAAGACTTGAAATACGATCTAAAATAAGATTCTCCTACATTTTTGACTACTGCATAAGGGACTCTTGAATTTAATGGTGTTGTCTCTTCATTTTGAGGCAATTCAACGGGTTCTCCGTAGACTTCAGAAGACGATGAAAAGAAAACACGCTTTGCTGAGGTGTTTTTAGACAATTGAAGAATATTTTTAATCCCTTGAATATCATTTAAAACCATAATTGGATTTTCTTGAGTTCTCTTCACGCCTACTACTGCAGCATAATGAAATACATAATCAAATTGATGAACTAACATAATCTGAGATATTTCTTCATATTTGTTTACATCACAGTAAACAAAGGACCAATTGGTATAACTATCACATGGTAATTTATCTTTTGAACCCGTAGATAAATCGTCAGCTATTACAACAAAATATTTTTGATTCTCAACTAATTTTCTTGCAAGTGCCCCTCCAACGTTACCAGCACCACCTGTTATTAAGATTTTAATCATAGATTTCATTTAGTGTTTTTAACCAAGTTTTTGTTGTTATTTTATTAGATAAATGTACACTTTCTTTGCCCATATTTAATAATTCATTTGAAGAATATTGCATCATTTGAAGTAATTTATCTTTAAAATCGTTTTTAACTTTATGAGAAAAAACCAACCCATTTATTCTATTTTTTACAAAATAATTATGCGAACCAACATCTTCAGAAACTAAAACTGGCATTCCTGCTGTTGCCATTTCATGTAAACTTACACCCCATGGTTCATACTTACTTGGCAACACATAAACTCCAGTTCCATTGATAATTTCTAAAAGTTGATTTGGCTGAACGAAACCAAAGTGCTTAATAGCTGGATGTATTTTTCTTTTTTCCCATAAAATTCCATTGCCAACACACCATAACTCCCAGTCTAAAGAATTTTCATCAACTATTTCAGCAAACAATTCACATAATTTGTTAATTCCTTTATCAGCAATATATCTTCCAATAAATAAAAATCTTTTTGGAAAAGATTTCTGCTTTGAAGGAAACCCATCAACAAAATAAGACCCAAATAAATTGCTATTGCATGTATATAATCCTTCAAAAATCATTGAATCAGTAAAGCCCAATCTAATAGCATATTTTTTTTGAATTTCCCCAGGAACCCATACTCCATTAAATATTTTAAGATATTTATTTTTGAATAAAAATTTCCAAATGTGCTGTTTGAGTGTATCTTTCCATGGAGTATCCATAATCATCACTTTCTTACAAGTCAATGATAAATTTTCAACTGCTTTTAAATACCCCTTATCAATCCAGCCGCTGATAAATATTAAATCAGGATTTATTTTATTTAATAAATAAACCAATGAGTTGGAGTTCTGAAAATCAGATCTTTCATATATAAAAAATCCTAATTCATTCGGAAACTTAAAAGGAGCTTCTTTATTTATAGGATAAAAAACAACATGAACCTCATAACCGTTTTCAATAGCAGTATTAAAACAGTTAAGCATGTAACCTGATAATTCAGTAAATAGAAATACTATTTTTTTTTTATGTATCATCATTTACAAGCTTTAAGTTCAAGTTCTTATAATCAACGTAATTATAATAATAAATAATAAACATCAAAGGCAATCCATTAAGCATATAGTTTCCTTGTCTAATTAATGTAAGTATCAATAAAACAAAAATAGATTGACTAATTATTTTATTTTCTTGAAAAATATCAACAGAAGGAACTCTGTAAATAAAGCCTCTAACAGTTAAAAGTAAAATAAAAAACAATCCTAACAATCCAGTTTCAGTACACAACCTTATAAACAAAGAATTACCATCCTTAATGTTAAATTCAAAATCATATTTAATTACAGACTTAGTTAAAGTATAATTTTTGAAAGCAACTTCATGTGAACCTAACCCTGTTCCAAAAAGAGGGTTATTCTTTAAGCCTTCTAGTGCAATATGAAGGTTATTATATAAAACAAAACTTGAATTATTAGTGTTTTTTGTACTGAAGTCATCTTCAATCCATAAACCAAAAGCAGAATCTACTCTTGCTCTAAAATCGGGAACATTATTATAAGTAATTAAAAATCCTGATATAGAAATAAATAAACCAATAAAAAGATATCTTAAACGTATTGTATTAGTTGCCAATAATAAAGACAAAAGAATTCCAAAAAAACCAATTGAAGACGTAGTTAGAATTGAAATTAAAATTACTAAAATGGATTGATGTTTTTTAATGTATAAATTAGATTTTGAAATTAGATTTTTAACTGATATATAAACTAATGGTGAAACAACGGTAGCTAAATATGTTGGTTCAGAAAGTATTGAATTTACTCGAATCCCAACTATACCCCCTTTAACTAAACTCCATTTGTTTAAAATCCAGTTATAATTATATCCATATTCAAAGTCAATCAAAAAAGAAATGACCTGAACAGTCCCTATCAACACTAAAAAATAACAAAACTTTATATACCAACTAAATAATTTTTTAAAATCAAAATCTTTAATTAAAAGAATATGATAAAAAAACATAATTGTAATAGATAAACCACCAAAAATTTTAAAGAATGTAAAAGGGTTGTTGTTTCCTAAACCTATATGAACTAATCCTATAATTAAGGGAATAAAAAGTAATTTAATAATTATTTTAGGAATTCCATATCTAAGAATCCAAATTGGAATAAGGGTCAAAAAAAAGATATAGTGAAAATAAAACTCAAAGGGTACTTTAAAAAAAACATAACCACTAGAAAAAAGAACTATGAACAAAAGCCAAAATAATTTAAACTCACTTGATATTTTGGAGATACTATTCAATTTCAGAAATTTTATTTTCAAATAATAAGGAAATTTTATCCCATGTATATAGCTCAGATATAATACTTTTTGACCTTTCTTTCATAGTAGTTATTGTTGATTCAGAAGATTCTATTAGTTTAGAA
>JBELEU010000166.1:0-4893 GCA_042093455.1 Crocinitomicaceae bacterium
TTGTAATTTGCTGCAGCAGGGTCTGTACAACCTTGGTATGTACATGAGTTATCATCCGTGTCAGCCTCAGTATTGTAGTTATATGCATTTGGATCTGTACAGCCATCTTTTGAACATGAGATGAACGTTAAAGAAAATACTGTAGCAAGTAATAATGTGTTTGTTAATTTTTTCATTTTAAATAAATTGTAATTTAAGGGTGCAAATGTATCAATAAATTAATCAATAGATAATGAGATTGTATTCAAGTTCAATAAACGAATCTGATTTAGAATTATTGTATGAACTTAATCAACAAAATGTTCCTGAACTGGGTTCTTTGGAGAGCATTGCTGGTTTAGATTCATTAATTAAAAAATCTTTTAAAATTTTAATTCTTAAAGAAATAAATAAAATCATAGGCTTTTGTTTATTGTTTAAAGAAGATAGCTCTTATGATTCTCCAAATTATTTACACTTTAAAAATAAGTACAATAAATTTCTATATGTTGATAGAGTAGTTGTTGCTTCAAGTTTTACTGGAAAAGGAGGAGGAAAGTTAATGTATAATCAAGTGTTTAAAATTGCTGCACTTGAAAATTTAACAGTATGCTGTGAGGTGAATGAAAAGCCCTTAAATAAGGTTTCATTGGCATTTCATAAAAATTTGGGATTTCATAAAACAAATGAAAAAGTATATGCAAAAAAAAAGGTGGCTTTTTTAGAAAAACCACCTTTGATAAATAACTGATTAAGATTATTTATTTAAGTTTATTCTTAAGGTTTTTTGTTGATTATTTACAGTTACATAAGCAAGATAAATACCATTAGATTCATTAGATAGATCTATTGATGTTGTGTAATTACCCACATTTACTTTTTCTGATTTATTTTGGTATACTATTTCTCCAAGAATATTAAGTATTGTAATTTCAATATTTCCTGCTTCTTGAATATCAATAAATAGATTGGTTATTCCACTTGTTGGATTTGGATATGAATTTAGGTCAAAAGTTGATGAACTTATTTCATTGGTACCTACAGCTGTTGACGTTAAATTTCCTTTACCTGCATTTAAAATTTCTCCAGTAGATCCGTTAACTAACATTCCTACAACATGAACTTTTCCCATGTTGTAATCTGAATTTCTTGAAAAAGTGTAAGTGTAGGTTTCTGAATCTCCAACAGAAACTGATGAAGGTAGTGATCCAGATGTACCATTAATTTGATTGTTACCAAGTGCTATTGCAACATGATCGTGGTAGTAAGGATTTACTGTTTGAGGAGCGTTTGTCGCACCAAACTCATAATTTGGCATTGAACCAGTGTTAGGCATTGTCATTGCACCGTTATTGCCACCTGCATAGTAATTCGCTTGACCAGCGCCAGTTACACTATCTTGTATCAAAACTGCAGCTAATCTATGGTCTCCAGAAACAGAACCTACAAAGTCAGCAGTAATATTTACTGTAATAGTATTGGCATCATATGTTCCACTTGCAGTAACAGAAGCTGGAGGAACGTGTGTTTTTCTGGCATTATGCATAGTTGAAAATGAAGCTGGGTTTCCACTAGCAACTCTGTCAACTCCACCACCTGGATAACCGCCAGAAATATATGTTCCAATATTTCCATCATATTGAGCAACAGCCATACCGTCACCGTTATGAATTGCTATTCCAATAAAATCATCTGGATTTGAAAGTGACATTTCAGCCAATGCAACACCCCCTCTAGGGCACCATCCGCACCATTCACCTGTTTTTTCTTCACCCACAACAACTTTACTTACAAGAGAAGAAACGGTTGACACAGAAGTGCTAAGCATGTCGTTTGCTGAGTTTGCATCTCCAGTTGCTGTTATAGTAACATCAATAGTATAGTTTTGACCAGCTACAGTATTTAGCGCTGTTCCATGTGTGAAATCATAAGTGTCTCCGTAATTCATATTTACACTAAAAGTTTCAGAATTAGCTCCAGTTCCATCATTCCAGCTAATGTCAAAAGATGTAATGTTGTTTGAACTGTAACTAGTTACAGTTCCTGTTATATCCAATGCACCAGCAACAACAGTTGGGCTTATTGACAATTCAGTAACACCCATATCTACAGCAGATGGAGTTCCAAAAATGAATTCATGATAAACATTGTCAGTTGATTCAAAGCTATTACCAACAGAAGGTGTAAATGAAGGTGAGCCTGCCAATGAATATGCATTTGATCCGTCAACTTGAATTCCTGCTGAAATTGTTCCACTATTGTTGTAATTCCTTTGTTCAACAATATAAATCTTATCAGTTGTTTCTTCTAAAACAATTGACATGTAAGTCCATCCAGCTCCACCTAAGGTATTGGAAGGGAAGTAGATCCATTGTTGCCTATTAGGAGCAGATCCAAAAGTTTTGATGACAATTTCATCATTTCCTCCTGAGCAAATTAAGCCCCAAATGCAAATAGATTTATCTGGAATACCTGAACTAGGTAAAGCAGAATTACTAGTTCCAGGAACAGTTGCTGCTGAAGTGTTGAAAGTTAAAACACCAGTTGAAGAAACTTTATATTGAGTAACAGGACTACCATCAAAATTAAATGTAAAAGGAATGGTTTGGTTAGCAGACCAAGTAGGTGAGGCAACTGCTGGTCCCAGAATTGATGTCCAGCCATCAGCAGACCATGTATTTGAATATTCATTGTCTGTATTTAATCCACCAGGATTACCTGAAGAAGTTATAGTGTTGTAATAATATTGAGCATTCGCTTGAAAAACAAATGCACTCATAAATAGTAATGTTAAATAGTAGATTTTTTTCATCGTTAAATTTTAGAATAGTAAATCTAATGATTCTTAATCAATTAAACTTTATGAATGGTATTATTGTTTTTTAGCTTTAATTGCTAATTGCATTGATTGAAGTTTGGTTTCCTGTGTTGTCCATAACTTTTATTACAATTGGACCTGAAAGTTTACTTACATCAATAGAAAATTCTTTTATGTTGTTCTCAAGGTTATCTTTTGCTATTAGTTTTCCATATAAATCATATATTTCATACTTTTTATAATCAACTTTATCAATTTCAATTGTGATGATGTTGGTGGATGGGTTTGGAAAAAAATGTAATGGTTTATTTTTAGTTTCTAAAATTCTTGCTGGAGTATCACTAATTTTTGAAATTCCTGTACTTGTAGTTACCCATACTTGATCTTGTGAGTCAATTGATAAGTCGGTTATTACCGGACCTGCTAAGCTGTCGTTAACATTAAAATATATCCAGCTAAAACCATTATACATGGCTACTCCACCATCGGTTAAATAATCCACATAAATACCTGCCCACAATAGACCTTGAGAATCAAATTCTAGGTCAACAACTGGGTTTAAAGTATCAGGAGGAGGGAGTAAATACATTTGAGTATAGTTAGTCACCCAGTTGTTGGCATTGTTAAATACAGAAACACCTACAGCAGTCCCAGTCCATTTTTTATTTTGTTGGTCGATTGCTATAGATCTAACTACATTACTTAAAAGTCCATTTGATGTATTGTAGATGTTAAATGCATTTCCATTATATTTAATGATTCCTCCTAATCCGGAAGAAAGCCAAGCGTCTCCATTGTTGTCAAATGTTATGTGTTCAACACCTCCAAAAGGTAATCCATCTGAAGTGTTGAAGAAAGTAAAGCTTGTCCCATCGTAAATGGTAAATCCATCGTAGTCGCCAAACCAAATTCTACCATCGTTACTTTCTGTAATGTAATTTATTCTGTTGTCTCCCATTCCATCTGCAGTATTGTAATTTGTCCAAAATGAACCGTTGTACACACAAACGCCAAAATCAGTCCCAATCCAAATTTGACCATTACCAGCAGAATGAATAGCAGATATAGTATTGGATACCATTCCTGAATCCAAACTCATTGAATGGGACTCCCAGTTTGTGCCATCAAATTTTGATACGCCATTTTGAGTTCCAAACCACAAATTATCATTGTTGTCAACATCCACGCACAATACGTTGTTGTCGATTAATCCATCTGAAACACGATAATTGGTTATAGATTGACATAGGAAACTGCTAAAAGAAAACACGAATGTTGCAACAAGTGTTAATAGGTTTGTTTTTTTCATGATTTATATTTTAATGATTTTGAGTATCTCATTATTATTGTTGTTGTATAGTTTAATAAAGTATATGCCTTTTTGAAATAAACAGTTGTTTATAGAATGAGTATTTGTTTCTTTTAATAACTTTTTTTTGTAAATAATTCTTCCATTGATGTCCAATATTTCAATGTTTGAAGGTGAAGTTGAATTCCATTCTATTGTAAATGAGTTGTTGAACGGATTTGGATAGCTTTTAGGATTTAAGTTTTCCTTTGAATAAATTGAAGCAAAATCATTGTTGTAATTGTAGGAAGGGGTTAAGTAATTAAATGGTCCATTTCCATTTGGTGATCTTCCATAGGAAACATTAGTAGATTGATTTGGAAATGTTATTGAGTCTATAATTTTGCTGTTTAAGCCATAGGAAAGAAATAATGTTTCACCGGATGATTCTAGCTTAAAATTAGCATGTAACCCAAGTAATTCGCTTCTGTCATCTGCCCATATTGCTAAATATGTGTTGGGAGGAATTGATCTTTCTGGAAGACTCCATTTTTGAAGATCAGATGAATCATCACTGAGAAATAATCCATTAGTTGAAATATCAAATGCGCTAGAATTAAAAAGCTCAATCCAATCGTTGTATTCTCCATTGCTGTTTGCATTGTTACTTTGGTTGATTGCAAGTAATTCATTGATGACTAAATCTCCAGAATTTACCTCATTGTTAATAGTGTAAAATTCATAAGCTGCTCTTTCAGGTTGAAACCTTGCCGAAGAATCGTTTTCAGCATAAATATAATATTCAATT
>JBELEU010000167.1:0-4849 GCA_042093455.1 Crocinitomicaceae bacterium
ACCGGAATATATACAGTATCACTATTTGTTTCAGATGGTCAGGGTTGCGAAGATTCTGTAATTAAAACTGATTATGTTCAAGTAAAAGGTGTTAACTCAAGCTTTACTTTTAGTGCACCTAGTCAATGTCCACCAGTAGTAACTTCTTTTGCTAATTCCTCAGCTGATGCTGTAAGTTATATTTGGGATTTTGGAGATGGAGCAAATTCAACAATTGAAAACCCAACTCATATTTATACAAATTCTGGAAGTTATCAGATAATGCTAATGGCTACAAATAATATGGGTTGTGTTGATACTCTTTTACATCCAGATTCTATTTTGATACCTGGTCCAATCGTAGATTTTAATGTTAATCAGCTTACAGGTTGTGATTCTTTAACCATTTCGATTTCTAATAATTCATTAAATACAACTTCATATAGTTTTGATTTTGGAGATGGTAGCTCATCCCAATTAATAAACCCTTCTCATACCTACTCACAAAGTGGAACATTTAACATTACTTTGGTTGCACAAGATTCCTCTGGTTGTCAATCGTTTTTGACTTACCCTAATCCTGTAGTCATAAGTCCTTCTCCTACAATAAACTTTAGCCTACCAGGATCCGATTTTTGTATCAATGAAGTTTTTCAAATTCAAAACTTGACGACTAATGCAGATAGTTATGAATGGAGTTTTGATCTTCAAAATTTTACAAATTTATCGCCTTCATTTACTGTAAATAATCAAGGTGTCCTTCCAATAAAGTTATTGGCATCAAACTCAAACGGTTGTAAAGATTCTACGTTTGCATTTGTCACTGGTCACTACACGCCTCCTGTTTCTATTTTAGATCCAGGAATAACATGTATTAACGAAGGAAATATTCAATTGAGCTCATCAAACGCTCAATCTATCAATAATATTTATTGGACTGGTGAAGGTATTGTTGATTCTGTTAGTGGTTATTTTAATCCTACTATTTCATCAAACAGTAAAGTTATAGCCTACAGTAATGATATATGCTCAAGTATTGATTCTATTGAAATTCAAGTTGAAAGTCCACCTGACCCTACTATTCTTTCTGGTGAAGAAGCATTTTGCTACGGTCAAACAATACCAATTCCCTTAACAAAGAGCCCTAATGGAAATTGGAGTGGAACGAATGTTAATCCTTTAACTGGAGCAATTACAAATTTTCTTTCTGTTGGTACACATTATCATACACATATAACTCAAAGCCAAAACTGTTCCGATACATCGCAATATTCAATAGTCATTAAGCACCAACCTAACGCTTCAATAATTGGCCCTTCATCTATATGTGATAATATAAATAGTATTCAATTGTCTGCATCTGATAGCGGAGGGATATGGACTGGAACTAGTATTAATTCTAATGGAACTGTAGATGTTTCAAATTTAACAACCGGAACTCATACCTATACTCATGTTATAAGTGGCTTTTGTAATGATTCTGCATCATTTGATATTGAGGTGCATAAATTTATTGAGGCAGAAATTATTGATCCACAACCCCTATGTGAAGGTACTGATACAGTTGAAGTTTCAACAATGAAGAATTATGGTGTTTGGTCAGGATTAACAAATAATCATTTGGGGAATGGAGTATTTAAAGTTGATCAACTAGACGAAGGTTCTTATCCAGTATATTATACATTAGGCACAGTTTGTCCAGATACAGATACTTCTTTTATTATTATTAACCCTGAACCTAATATCGATGTTGATATTACTCAATCTTTACCTTGCATAAGTTATCCTATTGAAATTCAAAATAATTCTACTAATTCTAATAATGAAAATTATTCATGGTTTATAAATGATTCATTGTATTCTAATGAGTTTAGCCCTGTGTTTAATCTACCAATTGGTATTCATCAATTTAAAATTCATGCTGTAAATCAGTTCATGTGTGAAAATGAAGTTTTAATTAATGAAGAAGTTATTATTTACGATACTACTGCCCTACCGTCTCCAGAAATTATTAGATCTACAGTGTTGGACGATATAGACGTTTATACTGAGTGGTTTCCTAAAGAGTCACCTACTAATAAAGTAAAGGAATATGTTGTCTTTAAATCCGATGGTCAAAATGAGGAATACGAATACATAACAACATTGGATAATACTATAAATCATTATACTGATGAAAACGTTGATGTTTTTGAAAATAGTTATACGTATTATATAGTTTCTGTTAACCAATGCAACATAACTTCAAATGCTTCAAACATAAGTAGTTCAGTACTGCTTGGTTATGACAAACCAAATGATTTTCAAACTATTTTAAAATGGACTTCTTACAAAGAATGGAAAGAAGGTGTGAATAGATATGAAATTCAGAAACTAAACGAATATGGTCAATGGGAAGTTTTTAAAGTAGTTAATCATGACGTTAACCAAATTTTAATTGATGAATGATTTTTTACTAAATTGATAAAAATATAAATGTTAAAAAATATAAAATATTCAATCTTAATTGCATTAGCTGTTGTAATAGCTCTTCCTTTTTGTTTATTCATTGCTCAAAATGGAAAACCTGTCTATAATGAAAATTTAGATATCTATCGTATTGTTGCTGTAAGAAATCAAAATGATCAAATAGTGAGTGTATCAAACACTGTTTCTGTTGAAAAACCATTGGCTATTTATGCTCCAAATGCATTTTCACCCGATGGTGATGGAATAAATGATGAATTTAATATCGTTGGACAAGGTACAATAGATTATAAAATTGAAATTTTTAATAGATGGGGGCAAATGGTTTTTAATGCTCAAGACATGAACACAGCATGGACAGGTGATTTCCAAGGGAATCCAGCTCCAATGGGTACTTATGTTTACAAAGTAAAAACTAAAGCCTTTAGTGGTGGCGAAAAGATGCTTAAAACAGGAACGGTTGTTTTAATTAGATAACTCAAAATTTCTTATTATTTTTATTGAAAAATAAAGTCATTAGAGTTTTATTAATTATATCCCTTTTCATATTTACATCTGCTGGGTACAGTCAAGATCCTCAGTTTAGCCAATTTTATGCAAATTCATTGTATCTAAATCCAGCATTTGCAGGTAGAGATATGAGTCCTCGTTTCCATTCTGGTTACAGAAATCAATGGCCTGGATTAGATGCCTATGTAACATACAATATTGAATACGATCAATTTTCTAAAGATTTACATGGAGGAATTGGCTTCCAATTTCTATATGACAAAACAGGAGGTGGAGTTTTAAATACCGGTGTATTTGCTGGATGTTATGCGTATCAGTTACAAATTAATAGAAACTGGTCATTGAACTTTGGATTTAAAGGTGCATTTGTTCAAAAAAGTCTAAATTTTAACCTAGCTACATTTGGTGATCAATTTGACAACAGCAGAGGTCAAATTTATTCAACTAATCAGCAACAAGGTAATAATTCAAGTTATTTTGATTTTGGTAGTGGTTTGATTTTATATTCAGAAAATCTTTTTGGTGGTGTTTCATTTAACCATTTAACTAGACCTTCTGAGTCATTGTATTTTAATTCAAATAACGATACAAGGATTCCAATTAGATCTACTATTCATGGTGGTTATAAAGTAAGAGTTTTAAAAAATGGGTTATTTCATAAAGAATTATTTGTAGCTCCAAATGTCTTATTAGATTTTCAATCAAACTTTAAGCAAATAAATTTTGGTTCTTATTTTTTAGATGGTATATATGGGTTTGGAATTTGGTATAGACATACAAGCTTTTCAATTCCAAATGGTGGTGGTCTCGCATTACAGGATGGTTTAATTTTAATGGGAGGGATTGAAACCTCTACAATGAGAATTTGTTATTCTTACGATTTAAGTCTTTCGAGCATGGTATCCGCAGCACCTGGTTCTCATGAAATTTCAATTACTTTTGATTTACCTGAAATACATAAACCTGGGAAACAGTTCAGGGTTATACAATGTCCTATGTTTTAAATAAAGAAATACAAAAATTATGACACAAAGAATTTTTATTGTCCCCCATGATTTGACACCTGTTGCAGATAAAGCATTACAACAGGCTATTCAGCTTAGTAAATCAATTGAAAGCAAAATTATTTTGGTACATATTGTGCAAAAAGAATCTGAGATCAAAAATGCTGAAAATAGGCTACAAAAAATCATTGATTCCAATTCAACAGAACCATCAATCGAGTACCTGGTTAAAAAAGGAAGTATTTTCACAGATATTGGAAAATTAGCTGATTCTCATAATGCAACAGCAATTATAATGGGAACTCATGGTGCAAAAGGCATGCAAAAAGTTTTTGGAAGTTTTGCAATGAAAGTCATAATAAGTACTAGTGTTCCTTTTATGGTAATTCAAGAAGGAACAACATTAAAAGATTTTAATAAAATTTGTTTTTCAATTGAAGCTAATTCTGAAAGTATGCAAATAATGTCCTTGGCAGGTAACTTAGCTAAAACCTACAATGCTAAAGTTTTTATTATTGCAGAGAAGGAAAAGGATATTAAAATAGCTAAGAAAATTAAAAACAACCTTACTGTATTAAGTAAACATATGCAGAAAATTTCAGTTGATTTTCACTTAGAATTATTAGAAAACCATTCAACTTGGGACAAAACTGTTCAGGATTATGCAGCTGAAAATTCAATTGATATGTTCGCTTATTCCTATGATTCTGATAGGTTTTTAGCTTCAAATGATAAATTTTCTCAATCATTGTTATTCAATGAGTCAAAAATACCAGCCCTAATTATTAACGCTAAAAAAATAACAGCCTCAACTTATTTTTAATGAACTTAGATATAGGAGATATATTTCCCGATTTTACATTAAAAGATGAAAACAACTCTGATTTCAA
>JBELEU010000168.1:0-4834 GCA_042093455.1 Crocinitomicaceae bacterium
TAAACCCTGGTTTTATATATCTATAGTTATTGGATTAGGATTACTTTTTTACTCGTTTATATACTTTAGAGAAAAACAGCTCAAGCTTATCAACGAGTCACTGGAAAGGAAAGTCAAATTCAGGACTACACAGTTAAATAAAGAAAAGAAAACTGTTGAAAAGCAAAATGAGCTTATTACTAAGAGTATTTCTTATGCTAAACGTATTCAGTATTCCATTTTACCTGAAAATCAATTGATGAAAGATTTTTTTGATGATCATTTCATTCACTATCAACCAAAAGATATTGTCGGAGGAGATTTTTATTGGTTTAGATCATTTGGTGATATTGCTATAATTGCTGCAGTAGATTGCACTGGACATGGAGTACCGGGTGGATTTATGAGTATGATGGGTAGTTTATTGTTAGATAAAATAGTACAAAAAAACAATCTCAATACGGGGACTATTTTGGCAGAGTTAAATTCAGAGGTTATTAGAGTACTTCGTCAAAAGTCTGAAGGATCTATGCAAGACGGAATGGATTTATCTATATGTTTAATTGATAAAGCTAAAGGAGAACTTCATTTTAGTGGAGCAAGAAATGGAATTTATGTACTTGATGATAATAATTCAAAACATTATGATGCTGATTTAATTCCAGTTGGTGGATTTCACAGTAAAAAAAGTAAAGAAATAGAAAGAAAGTATAGCCAACAAAAAATTAGTATCAATAAAAATGATTGGGTGTTTATGTATACAGATGGATATGTTGACCAATTAGGAGGATCACAAATGAGGTCTTTGGGCATGAATCATTTCCTAGAAGCCATCCAAGAATCAGTTTCTGTAAAAAATAAAAGTAGGGAAGAAGTTTTAAAGCAAAAATACGATGATTGGAGAAAAACAATTCCTCAAATTGATGATGTTTTAGTAATTGGATTTAAAATTTAAGATCCAACAAACTCAAAAGGAACATCAACAATTGCCTCTAATTCTTTTCCTCTATCAAACATTATTATGTGATCGTTTGGGTAATTCCAAAGAACTTTACCATTGATTTTCTCGTTTTCAAGTTTTGACAGAATCTGAATAAATTGCTTCGCAGATGAAGAATTAAAGTAGTTTAAATTAAAGTCTACAGTGATGGATGAATTAGAACTTAAAAAATTATCCATCCAATCTTTTGTTGGTTGATAAAAATCCATTGCATCTTCCATCATTGAAATTCCAGAAATTGATACTATTCCTTTGTCATCAAAGCTTATTATAGGTTCACTAAATTCGTTCATAATAATTTAAATATAAAATGGAATTAAAACACCTGCGGTCAAATAAAATCCAATGTCGTCCGTAATAATTTCGTAATCAAAATTCGAATGGTTATATCTTCTAACATCTATCAATCCAACCCCTGCATTTTTTGTGTCTGAAAGTGCATTTTCTTTCAGAGTAGTTAGGTATACTGATTGAAGTTCCTCCTTGTTAAAATCATTTAGTTCATCAAAGTGTTTTTCAACTTTACTGAATTCTCCATTTTTAATATAATTTCCAGTTGATAGATAAAAACCCTGCTCATCTTTCATAAGGCAAAAAATACCTTCAATTTCTCCTCCAATACTCTTGCCATGTCTTGAGATGTTTTGTATTAATTCTACAGCAGTATGAAATATTCTATAGTCATTAAATTCTTGATTTTTACTTGATGCTTGTGTATTGGATTGAATGATGCTTAGTATAGCATTGGCATTTTCTTTTTTAAAGTCACCTTTGAATAAGAAAATGATATCATTTTTATTAATGGAATTAAATAAGTCAATATTATCAACAATATCTATCTTGTCATAGTCTTGAATTTTCTCTTTTCTATTGACTGAAAAATCCAATTGATATTGAAATAGTTTATTTTTTTCATCTATTGGACTGAATTTATATTGAATTGGATTTCCTGATTTACGAGCCATTTGAATTAACCCTAAGCCTGCGCCACCTTTCTCTGAAAAAATACCAGATTTTAAAATCTCAATGTAAAGTTTTTTTAGTTCTTCTTTATTGGACTGGTTGATATTTTTTAGTTTATCAATTAACTGTTCTGAACTTGTTAGGTTTATTAAATTGGATGAGAATATGTGTAAGTTTTCTTCAACACTTCTCAAACCAAACATTTCATAATTAAGATCTTTTTCTTTTTTGTATCTAACAATATTTTGAAAAACCTCAACCATTAAAAAGGAGAGATTTTTTTTCACGTCTGAATGTTCTTCATGATCAGTAAGTTGAACCAGCAGCTCCGTAAAACTATCACTAAAAAGTCCAGCGTAAAAAAGAGAAACAAGGTCGTTTTTTAACTCTTTCTTATACTCATATATTTTATGAAGATGTTTCAAACTTTACTTTAATCCTATTTATTTTTAAACTTAATAAAAAAAACAACTTTTACTGAACAATTATCTTTTTAATTAACGTTTCTTTTTTATTTGAAGAAACAACGAAATACAATCCTTTTTGATGAATTTGAAATGTGTGGTCAGTGCTAAATGTTACCATATCACTTTTTACAAGTTGACCTTTGCTGTCAAATAATCTAATGCTTTCTGGTTGATTTATATAATTTAAATTTATTGTTTGATTGGTTTTTGCGGGGTTCGGAAAAATAATATTTTCACTATCCAAATTATTTTTTAGACCAGTAACCTCATTGTTTATGAAAAAGTTGTCAGAAACTGAACTTCCAAAATTTCCATTTCCAGAAAATACAGTTAAGTTATTAAAGTCAGTTATTTCCCATGAGCCATTTGTCCCCAAACCATTGTTTCCGCTGTCCATAATTTTAAATTCATAACATTCAAATAAGAACAAATTAAGCGCCACGTTAATCGTGGTATTGGCATCAATTCCACCTCCATTTGGATCGCAATTATACGGTCCACCGCTATATAGAATTAGGCCGCTAGGGGCTGTTACTTCCCATGTGGTTTCGCTGCAATTATCATCCAAAGTTAATGTTAGGTTAAGTGGAGATGTAGCATTTGGAGTACAAGAAGGTGTTCCTAGTTTTAAAACATAGGCATCAAAATCTCCAATCGAAGTATTGTTGTTTGCATTTGGTCCAGGATCAAAGTCAACTTCATTTTGAAAATCTCCACAAATTAGGTAGTCACCTTGTGAGTCAAGTGCTAAATCATTAATACAGTCATCTCCAATTGAACCCAATGTTATAGCATTAATAAAGTTACCATATTCGTCTAATTTTTGGATTATTATATCCATGTATCCATTGCTGGTAATAGTTTGTGAAGCTGTTCCAGGATTTATATCAGAAACTCCCCTAAAAAAGCCAGCTGTTATTACATTTCCATATGCATCAACCTTGATGCAATTTCCTCTGTTAAAATTGTTGTTTCCAAAACTTTTTACCCAGGTTAAATTTCCAAGATTTGATAGTTTTAGGGTGAATACATCTTCATATCCAATTGAAGATAAATTAAAGCTAGAATTACTAGGATCAAAATCTACTGTTTCACTAAAATAGCCAGTTGCATATACATTTCCGTAATTGTCCGTTTCAATTGATGTTGCTCCATCATTTCCAATTCCACCAATTGATTTTGTAAAAACCATATTTCCAGAAAAATTAAGTTTTTCAATAAAAATATCTTCGCCACCATTTGATGTTAAATTGGTAACACTATTGGTTGGATTAAAATCTGCTGTTCCCTCAAAAGTTCCAGTAATATAAACGAATCCAAATTCATCAATTGATAAACTTGTTGCAACATCATTGTCACTTCCTCCCATTGTGTTAACACTTGAAAAATTGCCAAGGAAGTTTAGTTTTAAGACATATATATCTGAACCACCAGATGAAGTTTTTGAACTTGTTCCAGCACCATCGTTAAAGTCAACTGTTCCTCTAAAAGATCCAGCTACCCATACATTTCCAAATGAATCTACTGAAATAGTATTGCCGTAGTCAAAATTACTTCCACCGTAAGTGTAACACCATATAAACCCTCCGTTTGCATCTAGTTTTAAAATAAAAGCATCGTATTGTCCATTTGATGTTTTATTTGCTGATGAAGTTCCAGGGTTAAAATCAACAGTTCCTTTGAAAACACCAGTTATGTAAACGTTTCCAGAATTGTCAACGGCAATATCTTTCCCGTAGTCAAAATTAGATCCTCCAATACTTTTTGCCCATTCTAAGTCGCCATTTGGATTAAATTTTTGAATATAAATATCGCTTTCACCGACAGAGGTTACAACAGAACTTGACGTTCCAGGATCGATATCAACAGTATTTCTGAAAGATCCTGTTACATAGCTATTATTGTTTGCATCAGTTGCAACTGCATTAGCATGCTCAACACTGTAACTTCCTATTGAGTTGCACCATTTATATTCTTGAGATAAAACGTGATTTAAACAACCACTTAAAAAGATAAAACTTAATAGAATAGTTTGTTTGAGTAGTCTCATTAAGTTGTTTATTTATCTAGTGTTGAATAACTATTTTTTGTTGTATGATCTGTTGATTTGACTTCCCAATAATTATGTAATGACCATTTTGTAGTTCATTGACATCGATAATCAGTGGAGATTGATTTGCTGAATATTGAGAAATTAATCTTCCAGTCATGTCAAATAGGTCAACTGCATAAAGATCCATACTTTGAGGCCAAAGTATAGAAACTATATCTTTTGCAGGGTTTGGAAAACACCACCATTCAGGCTTATTTTCAACAATGCCTACTGAATAGGTGAAGGGGTCTGTGAAGTATTTGCACCCAGTTGTTAGGTCTATAATTCGAGCGCTGTAGTCAGCGCTATTTGTGGGGCTAAATGTGGTTGAGT
>JBELEU010000169.1:0-4821 GCA_042093455.1 Crocinitomicaceae bacterium
GCTCTTCCGATCTTGGTCTCAATATTTGCAGGAAGCTCTGAAAATGTTACTGTAGGAACAGATCAACTTAAAAACCCAAGTTTTGCGGTTCTATTTGGTATTTTTTTTCCAGCTGTAACTGGTTTTACTGCTGGGGTTGCTATGAGCGGGGATTTAAAAAATCCACGAGTATCTATTCCCTGGGGAACTTTACTTTCAATAATTATCGGTTTTATTGTGTATGTAACCCTTGCTATTTTTATATTTTACAACATTGACTCTGAAATTCTTCAATCTAACAATAGTGCACTTATTGAGTTCGGAGCTATCCCACTGCTTGTTATTGGAGGAGTTTGGGGAGCAACTTTATCTTCTGCTTTAGGCGGGATATTAGGTGGTCCAAGAATTTTACAAGCAATGTCATTGGATAGAATTACTCCAAAAGTTTTTTCAAAAGGATTTGGAGTAAATAATGAGCCAAGAAATGCATTGTTTCTTACTTTTTTTATTGCTGAACTTGGTATTCTAATTGGGGAATTAAATGTGATAGCAGAGTTAGTTGCTATGTTTTACATGGCAGCATATTTATTTATTAATGTTTCATGTTTTCTTGAGCAATGGTCAAGCCCTGACTTCAGACCAAAATTTAAAATACCTATTTGGATTTCTTTGACTGGAGCAGTATCAACATTTTTATTAATGATTCAACTCAATCTAGCAGCTACCTTAATAGCTGTAATTGTTATGCTTGTTGTTTTTTTATGGTTATCTAGAAAAGATCTTGTACTAGGAACTGGTGATGTTTGGATAAGTGTTTGGACATCAATTGTCAAAACAGCACTAAAAAATCTGCATAAAAAATCTGCACACAAAAGAAATTGGCAACCCAATATTCTTCTATTTAGTGGAGGTTCACAAAATCGTCCTCATCTTATCGAGTTCAGTAAGTCTATTTCAGGCAGAGGAGGAATGGTTTCAAATTTTGATTTAATTGAGCAAAAATCTGCCAATATTTTATTTCCAAAGGCAAATCAAATTGTAGTGGACAGTCAAATTGAGGACGATAGTATTTTTCATAGAAGGTTGTACTGTCAAAATACCTTTAGAGGCATTGAATCAATTGCCAATACTTACGGATTTTCTGGAATAGATCCTAATACAATTTTAATGGGTTGGGCTAAGAATACTAAAGATCCATTATGGTTTGCAGAAATGACCAAAAAGCTAAATCAATTGGATTATAATATCCTGTATTTAGATTATGACAAAAAGAAGGGTTTTGGTGAATATTCATCAATTGATTTATGGTGGACGGGTTTTTCAAAGGAAAATGAATTAGGTCTTCAACTTATTAAGTTTTTAAAAAATTCAAATGGATGGAAAAACACAAAAATAAGACTTTGTTACATTAATAATAATGAGGTTTTAGACTCTGATATTGAAAAAATTGAAAGGTTAATTGATAAAATGAGATTACCCATAAATCTTGAATTGATAAATAATAAAATTGAAAAAAAATCAATCAATGATCTAGTCATGCTATACAGTTTCAATGCAGATTTAATAATATTGGATTTACCTAAACTTATTAAAGGTCATGAAAAATCATTTGTTGAGAAAACCAATGAATTACTAAATAATTTGGGTTCAACATTGTTTATAGACGCATCATCAAAATTTGTAGCTGAAGATAAAATATTAAATAAAGTTGTTATTGATGAAAACCAAATTAAAACTTCAAAAACCAAGGTTTCAGGACAAATTTTCATTACTGATGATGAAGTTTTGGACGAACTTACTCATAAGTGGCAACAAGGTTTATACGAGAAAAATATTGATCTAATCAATAAAGTTAAATCAATCTATTCATCCCAAGCAGATTTCTACAGCAATTGCATTAAGAATTCAAAAGGCACAAGTGAGTTGCTACAAGAGCTTAAAGATCCAACATCTTTTTTAACTTTTAATCAATCATTTGAGCAGCTTATATCAAATGCAATAGAGAAATACTTTTTAGAAATTAACCTTTTAATTGAAGATACTCCTGCATCAATACAATTTAAGTGGAATGAAAAATTACTCAATAAAAACATTTTTATCAATGCAAGACTCAACAGAAAGAAACAAAAAATAATTAAATCTCTGAATAATGGTAAAACTGTTTTTTCAAAAAAAATTGAGATAATCAGTGTGTTTAATCATCATTTGAAACATGGTTTTACTGACGGTTTCAATTCAATAATGAATAGTTTCGGTTATTTTGCTTTAACTCTTCATCAAGAATTCAAATTATCAATTAACAATGCTAAAAGAACTGAATTTTATAAAGAGGAATTAGATCTTAAGCTAAATCTTGAATTTGATTCAATACTAACAATGATTAATAATTTGTCAGATAAATTTGTTAACTCTGTTATTAAAGATACTATACACATAGATAATAAAACCATTTCTGCTAATCGAGAAGAAAATTTTAATCCTAAGGTTTATAAAAAGAAATGGAATGAAATTTTGAACTTTTCATATTGGATGAATTCAAATAACTACGTAATTCATCAGCAGAAAATTTTAAATGTTTCAACACTTTTGTTTGAGTCAATTGTTGATCTAAAAATTAATACTATTTCCAAGAATGTTAAAAAAGATTTAATTGAGCCTTTGAGTAAGTATGCTAATGAGGCAATTAAATTAATTGGTTTGAATGATCTAAATCTGTTAAATAACTTGATTAAGAAATTACAAAAAGATTTGATCTCACACAATGAATCTTATTTGGAAAAGTATGAAAGACATGACTTAGAACATCACCTTACTCATATTCCTGATGAGCTGAATGTTTTTAGTTCTAAAACTCTTAATGGTTTTCAGGTATCTCAAAAACAACTTCCCGAATTAAGTGTTTATCCTCAAAGCACACTTTTGTCTATTTATAGAAAAGAAATTGATCCTCTTATGTTTGATTTAATACAAAATGAGTTTCAATGGTATAAAAATAATATGGATATTATTTTAAACTCAATTCAATTGGCTGTTTTTACTAATCAAAATCAATCCGATAAAAAAATATTAAATGAGGTATTAGGAAAGGTAGAACTTTCAGCAAAGGAGATATTAAAAGAATACGAACTTACTTTATCAAGATTTGACATTAGTATTGATAAAGTTAAAGATACTTTACAGAAAGTATCTCAAGTAGATTTTGTAGTTCTCAATAATACTAGAAAATCACAATTAGCAAATTCAAAAAAGAAACACGGTTTTGTTTTTAAATTCAAAGAGGTGCAACAAATATTTTCTCAAAAAATAGTTTCTTTTTTGAATAGAGTTTCTCCAAAAATAGATAGTCAACAATACAAAGGTTTTAGCAACAAAATGGATGAATCAAGATCCTTTTTTGATAGGGTAAGTATTCGCCCAGATTTAATAAATCATATTCCGTCATTTTATTCGCAGCTGTTCATTGGTTATCATCAGCCCAATGATTTTTATGCCTCTTTCATTAATTCACAGCTTCAACAAATGAATAGTGCTCTGAATAAAATGAATTCGCATAAGCCCAATGTCTTGATCGTTTCTGGTGATCCTATGAGTGGTAAAACCTTTCTAATAAATCAATTTTTACACAATAATAAAATTGAAAAAAAATATATTTATCCGCCAAAAGATTTAGAATTTGATAAAGTTGAAAATGTTATTCCAAGTTTATTTATAGATTTTAGTAAAGAAAAAAACAATATAGAATCTCTTAGTAGTTTGCCATCTGGAAGCGTTGTTGTGCTAGACGATTTTGAATTATGGTGGAGAAAAAATGACAAAGGTTTTGATAAGGTTAAACAGTGGTTGGATGTTTTTCAGAAGTACTCCAATGATATTTTATTCATTGTTGAGTGCAACACTTTCTTTCTAAATTTATTGCTTAAAGTCTCGAACATACAGGATGTTTTAATTCAAATTATAGAAACTCCTTATTTTTCTGGAAAGCAAGTTGAAAAAGTAATAGTTTACAAAAACAAACTCGCTAATCAGATAGTTAATTACAAGGGAGTTGACATAAATAGGAAATCCTTTATCTCTAACTTTTTTCTTTACAATCAATTGTCGAATATTTCAGGAAAAAATATTGGATGGTTAAATTTGATTTGGATGTCCTCTTTGGTATTTGATGATGAAGGAGTTTTGATTTTTGATCCTGACTTTGATCTTGAAATTCCTTTGATAGAAAGTGCTGATGAGAAGTTTATTTTGCTCATGATATTCTCACACAAAAAATTATATAAATATGATTTAGAAAGTGTGTTGTCGTACATGACTGCAGATCAAATAAACACTAATATTGGATCATTAGATAGTAAAAAATTAATATTAATTGAATCAAACTTAATAAGTATTAACCCTGTTGTATTGCCTTATTTGGTGAAGTTTTTTAAAGAAAAGGATATGCTTATTAATTAATTATGACTGTTTTATTTTACATATTAATAGCTGTTTTACAATTCCTTATTCTTTTTGGAATAATCCTTTCCATAAAGTACTTATTGAATTTAGTTTTAAAAAATCACCCTTCTCAAAAAAGGCTTTTCTTCTTTTTTGATGTTTTTAAATCCATAATCTGGATGGTTTTTGTGTTATTAAAACTAGCTCATTCATTAAGTGATAATTATGTTATTGTTGGTTCATTGGTTTTTTTAATCGTTCTATTGATTTGGGATTTTTTGAAAAACTTTTTTTACGGTTTAGTAATTCGTATTCAATATGGTTTTTTGGTTGACCAAAAAATTAATTTTGATGGAAACTTATCAAAGGTCCTTAATTATTTCACTACATATGTTGAGTTGAGATCTG
>JBELEU010000170.1:0-4798 GCA_042093455.1 Crocinitomicaceae bacterium
GGTACATAACTAGATTGCAAACATAATTATTACCTTCAATAAATCTATGTTAGAACTTTTATTTTAATCAAATACTCTTTGTTAAAATCATAAATAGCGTTAATTCGCTATACGAATTGATAAACTTCAATATATTTGTTTTTATGGATTTGATTAATCTATCTATAGTATGTCCATTGTTCAATGAAGAAGATTCTTTGAAAGAACTAGCCAATTGGATTAATGATGTTTGTAAAGCAAATAATCTTTCCTATGAATTAATATTTGTAGACGATGGTAGTGATGATAATTCATGGCCTACTATCCAATCTTTGACTAAAGAAAACGCTTCAATTAAAGGTATTTCATTTCGCAGAAATTATGGTAAATCAGCAGCTTTAAATGAAGCTTTTGGAATTTGTAAAGGTAATGTTGTGATCACAATGGATGCTGACTTGCAAGATAGCCCAGATGAAATTCCTGAACTATATGATATGATTGTAAATGAGGGTTATGATATTGTTTCGGGTTGGAAGAAAAATAGAAAAGATCCACTTTCAAAAACCATTCCTACAAAATTATACAATGCTGTAACTAGAAAGGTTTCGGGTATTAAACTACACGATATGAATTGTGGTTTGAAAGCCTATAATAGTGATGTTATTAAAAATATTGAGGTTTATGGCGAAATGCATCGTTATATTCCACTAATTGCTAAATGGGCTGGATTTACTAAAATTGGTGAAAAAGTTGTTTTTCATCAAGAGAGAAAATATGGAAAATCCAAATTTGGTTTGGAAAGATTTATTTTTGGATTTTTAGATCTGTTTAGTATTACTTTCACAGGGAAATTTGGCAAAAGACCTATGCATTTATTTGGAACGTTAGGCACTTTAATGTTTTTTATTGCTTTCTTATTTTTAATATGGATTGGAGTTGATAAATTATTTTTGGATCAAAAAGCAAAACTAATTGCCGATCGAACAGAATTTTATGTTGCACTTGTTGCTATGATACTTGGAGTTCAATTATTCTTAGCAGGGTTTCTTGGTGAAATGATTGCTAGATTATCTCCGAGAAGAAATATCTATCAAATTAAAGAAAGAATCAATTTCAATGAGTAAGATTATCATCGTTGGTCCTGCTCCACCATTTAGAGGAGGTATTGCAGATTTTAATGAAGCATTTGCAAATTCTCTTACAAAAGTTGGCCACGAAGTTGAAATAATTTCATTTACTCTTCAATATCCATCTTTTCTATTTCCTGGAAAAACACAATACAGTAAATCAAAATCATCTATTTATAAGTTCAAGGTTACTCCTTTAATAAGTTCAGTAAATCCATTTACCTGGTTTAAGTCTTCAAAGTATATTATCAATCGTAAACCTGACATCGTTTTATTTAGATTCTGGATGCCATTTTTTGCTCCTTCTTTTGGGACAATAGCTAAAAGATTAAAAAAAAATAATTTAAATGTAGTTGCCTTAGTTGATAATGCTATTCCCCACGAAAAAAGGGTAGGGGACAAAAATTTAACAAAATATTTTTTTAAATATTGTGATGAATTTATTTCGCTAAGTTCAATCGTTACAAAGGATATTAATTCTCTTAAAAATGATGCAGTTGTTGAAACATTATTTCATCCAGTTTATGATGTCTTTGGATCAAAAGTTACCAGAGAAAATGGGCTTAATTTTTTAAACCTTAATGATGGAAAGTATTTACTTTTTTTCGGTTTAATAAGGGATTATAAGGGATTAGATCTTGCTTTAGAAGCAATGAGTCATCCTGAAATTAAAGAGTTGAATATAAAACTTGTAGTAGCAGGCGAATTTTATGGAAATAAAAAGAAATACACTGATTTAATTGACGAACTTCAATTGGAAAATATAATCTTATATCCAGAGTTTATTCCAACTGAAAATGTAGCTAATTACTTTGCAGTTGCTGATGCAGTATTACAACCTTATTTGTCAGCTACCCAAAGTGGAATTACACAAGTTGCCTATCATTTTGAAAAACCAATGATTTTAACTGATGTTGGTGGCCTACCTGAAATAGTAACACATAATTTAGAGGGCCTTATTTGCAAAGTCAATTCATCAGAAATAGCAAAATCAGTTCTTAATTTTTATAAAAAAGTTGACAAAGACAAAATGGTTGAATCTGTTAGAAAAAGAAAGTCAATGCTAAGTTGGTCTAATTTTGTTGACAAGTTTGAAAAAAGATTTTTAAAATAATTTAAACCCAAACCAACTCATGACATTGAATTGGTTTGGGTTTGAAATTTATTATTTCTTAAGCATTAAGAATTCACTTGCTACTATTTCATGAATATTTATTTTTTTTCCATCATTGTCCTCATACGTTCTATAATTTAATTTGCCCTCAATACACACTTCTTGACCTTTGATTAAATAATTTTCAGCTATTTCTGCTTGCTTACCCCACATTACAACATTGTGCCATTGTGTGTCTTTAATACGCTCACCGTCTTTATTTATATAAGTATTATTTGTAGCCAATGATAGCGTTGTATATTTTTTTCCATTGACTGTTTCTTTTAATAAAGGTGTATTTCCTATGTTACCTATTAGTTGTACTTGATTTCTTAAGTTTTTCATAATTTAATTTAAATGTTAATAATTGTTGTCGTATTCCGGATTTGACATTGCAAATAAAAACATGAAAAAAATATATATCCGAACATTAATCAATTAACATTCGTTTAGTTTCACTTAAAAACGTTTAAAAATGAATTACTGATTGATTTATAGATGTTTATGGTTTTTTATGTTTCCATCTTTTATGAGTCCATAAATAATATTGAGGGGAATTTTGAATGTCTTTTTCTAATAAATCAGTAAATTTTTTAGTGATAAATCCATGATTTTCAGATTTAGGTTTTTCAGAAACAAGTTGATAATTTACTGTGTAATGACCACGCTTGACTTTACTTATACCAACATATATTATAGGCCAATCAAACTCCTTTGCATATTTTTCTGCTCCAAACAAAACCCCAGTTTCTTGATTTAAAAACTTTGTCCAAAAAGCTTTCTTTGGATTTGAAGGACTTTGGTCAGATCCAAAAATAATTCCAAAAGGTTTAGTTTTTTTAGTATTGAAATGTCTTTTTGCTTGCTTCATTGGTACCATTGATAAACCAAACTTTTCTCTAGATTTTCTCATTTTTTCATCAAAAAATTTGTTGCTCAATGGTTTGTAAATTGCAATAAGATCATGCTTGCAATGAATTGGTGAGCATTGACCACATATTTCCCAATTATTGTAATGGCCTCCAACTAATATTATATTCTTATTTAGCTTGTAGTAATGGTCTACAATTTCCTGATTTTGAACAGTTAACCTCTTTTTAATATTTTTTTTTGAAATGGTAAAACCTTTTAAGCTTTCAGTTATGATGTCTGCAAAATGCCTATAAAATTGTTTTTTTATGAGTTTTAATTCTTTTGTGTTTTTATTAGGGAAAGAGTTCTTCAGGTTTTCTTCAATTACTTTACTTCGATAATTTAAAACTCTATATAGTATGAAAAATATAAAATTAGAAAAAGCATAAATTAAGACATATGGTAGACTTGAAATAGGAAGAATAATTACGTAATAAAGTATCTTAGATCTCATTAACAGCAAATATATATTTTCGAATTATGATAATTATGAAATCATAATTTAATTTAGCCATTAAATAATTATTCATTGATAAAACTTGCTATTATAGATAATTACGATTCTTTCACCTATAATTTGGTTCATTACCTTGAGCCAATGGTAGACGAATTGTATGTTTTTAGAAACGATGAAATAGATTGGGAAATTATAAACAGTGTTAATTTCATTCTTTTATCCCCAGGTCCAGGACTACCCGATCAAGCAAATGATTTGATGAAGGTTATAGATCAATATTATACTACACATAATATACTTGGGATTTGTTTAGGTCATCAAGCTTTGGCTTTATATTTTGGAATGAAACTTTCAAATATGAAAGAAGTTAAACACGGGATGTTTTCAAAAATTCAAGTTTTAAATTTTGATTACTTATTTAAGAATTTGCCAGAAAAATTCAATATCGGTCACTATCATTCTTGGGAAGTAGTAAATCTTAAATCACCCTTGATTCCTTCTTCATTAAATGATGAAGGAAAGTTAATGTCTTTTCGCCATGATAAATTAAAATTGTTTGGTATTCAATTCCACCCTGAAAGTATATTAACAGAAAATGGGAAAAAAATACTTAAAAATTGGTTATGTATTTCTTGATATTTTCTTGAAATAAATAGAAATCAAAATTTAGTTGTCGAAAAATACTTTAATAATACTTTTATTATCAGAATCTAACTTTACTTTTGTGGTAGTTTATAGATAAATCAATGAGTATTTCAAAAACATATAATCCAAATATATCTGAAGATAAATGGTATAAAATTTGGATGGACAACAAACTTTTTACATCAAAACCTGATGATAGAGAATCTTACACTATTGTAATACCCCCTCCAAATGTGACTGGTGTTCTTCACATGGGGCACATGCTTAATAATACAATACAAGATGTTTTGGTTAGGAGAGCTAGAATGCTAGGTAAAAATGCTTGTTGGGTGCCAGGTACTGATCATGCTTCAATTGCTACAGAAGCAAAAGTGGTTCAAAAACTAAGACGAGAAGGTGTAAAAAAGAGTGATTTATCTAGAGATGAATTTCTTCAGCATGCATGGGATTGGACACACAAACACGGAGGAATAATTTTGGATCAATTGAAAAAAATTGGAGCCTCTTGTGATTGGGATAGAGATC
>JBELEU010000171.1:0-4590 GCA_042093455.1 Crocinitomicaceae bacterium
ACTCTCCCCCATTGAAAGAACATCTTTAGTATCACAAGTAAAACCATGACCAGCGTCATTTAATTTTTTACCTAAAGATTTCATATCTCTAACGTCAAAACCTAAATGAACAAACCCAATATCCCCCCACAATCGATCTTCGTATATTTTTAAAGGTTTTCTTTCAGATAAATCCTGTACTAACTCAATATAACTTTTACCAGCTAACTTTGAAAAACCTCCACCTGAAGGGTTTTTTTGAGAAAGCAATACTCTTCTAAACTTACCTTCACCTCCTGGTAAATTCGCCCAATCTGCAAAAACATCGGACTGATCGTAAACCACCTCATCATAACCCAATAACGTATAAAAAGAAATCGCTTTTTCAACATTTGAAACTCCAGTTGAACAGCCGGCTGTTCCTCCAGTTGGATGTGCATGATTAGTATAAAAATCATTTGCTGGAACAACTTGCCATATCAGCTGATTCAAATCTTTTACATAAAAAGATTCCCAGCCGTTAGGTGTTTTAACAATTTCTGAAATAACATTAGCTCCATTGTCTTTAAAAAAAGAATATGCTTTATTAATGTCTGGTGCTTTTACAAAACCAACAGATATACCCAAATCACCCAATTGATGATCAACATCAGCATGAGTAGCTTTAAAAGTTGTTGGTGAAACAACCTCCATGGCACAACCTCCTTTAATGTTCAAAACCATTGCGGCTCTTTTAGAAATGACATCTCCCTTGGTATAAATAGTCATAAGAGGAGCGCCTGCTTCGTCATTGAATAATGGAATGTCCATTCCAAAAAACTTTCTATACCATTTCCATGCTTCAGCATGATTAGGTACTCCAACACCTAAATGCTGAATGCCGTGAATTGTGTAACTCATGATTTAATTCTTTCTACGTATATTCCTTTTTGAATATCTACTTTAATTTTATCTCCTGTGTCTATGAATAATGGAACACGAACTTCAGCTCCTGTTTCAATAGTAGCTGGTTTCATAGTATTTGTTGCAGTATCTCCCTTTACACCAGGCTCAGTATAAGTAACTTCTGTAGCTAAAAACTGAGGCTGTTCTACCAATAATGGCAGCTCTTCTTCAGCATGAAAAATAATGGTACAATTTTGCCCCTCTTTCATGAACTCTGGTTTAGAAATCATGTGCCCTTCAATAAAAATTTGCTCGTAAGTGTCATTATTCATAAAGTGATACCCATCAGCTTCTTTATACAAATACTGATAGTTTCTGTTTTCAATTCTTACAATTTCAATTTTATGGCCAGAAGGAAATGTGTGATCTACTACCCTTCCATCTTCAATACCTTTTAGCTTAGTTCTCACAAAAGCAGGCCCTTTACCTGGTTTTACGTGTTGAAATTCTATTACCTGAACAAGTTTGTGATTATGTTTAATACACAATCCATTTTTTATTTCTGAAGTTGATGCCATTTGTTTTAATTAAGTGACAAATATAAAATTTTGTTGATTAAAGACTCAACTAATATTGCTCCAGTTGGGTTTTAATCTCATTTGCCTGATTAATTCAAGTCTTGTAGTCTTGTTGTTTGGTGCTGTTAGGTCAGGATCAAAACTAAGGAGTTCATCTACATTTAATTTAGCCAGTTGTATTATTTGTCCATCTCTTGCTAAGTCAGCCAATTTAAAATCTAAAACTCCGCTTTGTTGTGTCCCCATTATATCACCTGGTCCTCTCATTTTTAAATCAACTTCCGCAATTTCAAATCCGTCTTCTGTGCTAACCATTGTTTCCAGCCTGTTTTTAGCATCTTCAGAAAGTTTATAGCCAGACATCAAAACACAAAAAGACTGATCAGCTCCTCTACCAACTCTTCCTCTTAATTGATGCAATTGAGATAAACCAAATTTTTCAGCACTTTCAATAACCATTACAGAAGCATTTGGAACATCTACTCCAACTTCAATTACTGTGGTAGCCACCATTATTTGTGTTTGTCCTTTTACAAAAGCATTCATTTCGTAATCTTTGGCTTCGGGTTTCATTTTCCCGTGAACAATACTAACCTTGTAATTTGGCAATGGAAATCTTCTAGTTATGCTTTCATAGCCATCCATTAAATCCTTATAATCTAGTTTTTCAGATTCTTCAATTAGTGGATAAACTACATATACCTGTCCTCCTTTTTTAATTTCATCTTCAATAAATTGAAATACCTGAAGTCTACTTGAATCAAATCTATGCACTGTTTTGACTTTTTTTCTTCCAGGTGGAAGCTCATCAATAACAGAAACATCCAAATCTCCATAAAATGTCATGGCTAAAGTCCTAGGTATTGGGGTAGCTGTCATAACTAAAACATGAGGAGGGTTTATGTTTTTTCTCCAAAGCTTAGCTCTTTGGGCTACTCCAAATCTATGTTGCTCATCAACAATAGATAAACCTAAATTTTTAAATTGAACTACATCTTCCAACAAAGCATGAGTACCTATCAAGATATCAATACTACCATTCATAAGAGATTCATGAATAATGATTCTTTGAGCCTTTTTAGTTGAGCCGGTTAAAATTTCAACATTTAAATCCATAGCAGACAACATCTTAGATATTGTATTATAATGTTGAATGGCTAAAATTTCAGTGGGAGCCATTAAGCAGGCTTGAAAACCATTGTCAATAGAAATCAACATAACCAACAAAGCAACTAGAGTTTTTCCGCTTCCAACATCGCCTTGAAGCAATCTGTTCATGTGAAAACCAGAACCTATATCCTTTCTAATTTCCTTAATTACTCTTTTTTGAGCACCTGTAAGATTAAAGGGCAAATGATCGTTAAAAAAAATATTAAAATAATCACCAACAACAGAAAACTTATAGCCTTTACTTTTTCTTCTGACGTTAATTTTCTGCTTAGCCATTGCTAATTGAAGAAAAAAAAGTTCTTCAAACTTCAGCCTTAAAATAGCCCGTTGTAGATTTTTTTTATCAGATGGGAAATGAATAGTACTGTATGAATCTTGTATATTTAAAAAGTTGTTTTTAGTTTGAATATGATTGTTTAAAGTAGGAGGAATATATTTTATAACATTGGGTATTAAAGTACGAACTAAATTTTCAATTCCTCTAGAGCTCAATCCCATTGCATTCAACCTCTCTGTCGATGGATATATGGGTTGTAAAAAACCAACCTTTTTTTCTTTTTGAGCTTCTGGCTCAATTTCTGGATGAGAAATATTCCAACTACCACCAAACAATGATGGTTTACCAAAAACTAGATAACTTTTACCTTTTATAAGTATTGGCTTAACCCAATTTATTCCTTTAAACCAAACCAATTGAATTGAACCAGATTCATCTTCAGCTATTGCTACCAACCTTTTTTTTCTTCCACTACCTATTTCCTGAATGTTTTTAAGAACAACCAATAATTGTATGTCTTTTAAGTCATTACCAATTTCATTGATTTTATTTAATCTTGAACGATCAACGTACCTAAACGGAAAATGATTGAGTAAATCTCTGTATGTATAAATACCTAATTCGCTTCTTAAATGTTCAGCTCTCTTAGGACCAACACCTTTTAAAAATTCTATTGAAGTATTTAATTTATCTGTGTACAATGAGTAACTATTGTTTACAGAAAGATAAGGTCATTGTTACGAATAACAAAAAAATGATTACTAAATTACAGTTGCTAAATTGAATTTTTACCCAATAATAATACTGGGTTTTCCATATAATTTTTGAACGAATTTAAAAATGCAGATCCCACAGCACCGTCCACAACTCTATGATCACAACTTAATGTAACTTTCATAACATTTCCTGGAACAACTGATCCATTTTTAACAACTGGAATATTTTGAATTCCACCTATAGCTAAAATACATGAATCAGGAGGGTTTACAATTGCAGTAAATTCATCAATTCCAAACATCCCCAAATTTGATATTGTAAAGGTATTTCCTTCCCATTCTTCGGGCTGTAATTTTTTATCTTTAGCCTTTTGGGCCATAGACTTGACTTCCTCACCAATTTGAGTTAATGTTTTACCGTCAGCAAACCTTACGACCGGAACTAGAAGACCTTCATCAACAGCAACAGCAACTCCAATATGAACATGGTCATTTTGTCTAATTACATCTCCTAACCATGAAGCATTTACTTGTGGGTTGTCTTTTAAAGAAGCAGCAACCGCTTTTACAACCATGTCATTAAAAGATACTTTTTGAGGTTTAATTGCATTATTTATTGAAACTCTTGCTGCAATTGCATTGTCCATATCAATAGACATTGACAAATAAAAATGAGGCGCTGTAAATTTACTTTCTGCTAAACGTTGAGCAATTACTTTTCTCATTTGGGTGACTGGGAAATCAGTAAATGATTCAACCCCACTAAAACTAACTCCCGAACTTTGGTAGTTATCTATGTCTCTTTTAACAATTCTTCCTTCAGTACCTGAACCCTTTATAAATTTAAGATTTAACCCTCTTTCTTCTGCTAATTTTTTTGCAAGTGGTGAAACTCTAACATCACCAGAACTTAATTCAGATGCTTTAGGATAGCTTTGACTGGATGAAGATCCTGAAATTTGCACAGGTTTGGGAGATGAAACCG
>JBELEU010000172.1:0-4542 GCA_042093455.1 Crocinitomicaceae bacterium
CTGCAATATACATGAGTGGTAGCTTACCTATTCCAAGGAATAAAAGTGATTTGGCTGCTGCTACAGCATTAGCGGGAGTTCAGCTAGGTTTACAATTTATCTACCTAGATACTGGGTCTGGTTCTAAATTAACCGTTGAAAATAAAATCATTCAAGAAGTAAAAAGCAATATTAATGTGCCATTATTTGTTGGAGGAGGAATTTGCGACCAAAAACAACTAGAAAAAGCATGGGAAAGTGGTGCAGATATAGTAGTGGTTGGTACAAGCATTGAAAAACATTACAACAAAATGTTTGAGTTTAAAAAAGACGCTGCATGGAGCTAATGGTTATGACTTCTCCAGATAAATTTCGAAGTGAAATTTATATAGTTATTAAATTATTTGAAAACGGATTAGAAACATTGCATTTAAAGAAACCCAAGTTTTCAAAACGTCATTACAAAGATTATATCAATCAAATTCCAAAAAAATTTCATAAAAACATTATCGTACATAATTACTATGGCTTAATATTTAACTACAATTTAAAAGGTTATAGTTTTTCAAAAAAAAATAAGCCCTCTTTAATAATTAAGTCTTTAACTAAATTTGTTAGACCAAAATTAATTTACACCACCACTTGTAATTCAACATCACAATTAAAAAATTTAAGCTTAAATAAATACAACTATGTCCTAACGGGCCCTTTGTATAAAAGCAAAAATGATTCTAAAATAATTAGTAGCAAATTCAATGAAAATAACATCAAAGAAATTACTTTTTCATTTCCAAAAAAAATAGTTTTCTTCGGTGGAATTACTATTGAAAATTTAAATTTATTGAATAATAATCATTTAAAAGGTATTGTTATTCAAGGATCAATTTGGTACAATAAAAATCAACAGCCATTAGATGTTTTTTTAGACTTCAAAAAGAGACTAAACCATAGCAAAACGTATGAAAGTTAAATTTGTCATAGTTTTTATCTTTTTTTTCATCCCGTCCCTCTTTTTTTCACAAGATTCCAAAAAAAGTAGGCAGGATTACATTAAAGAATATTCAGATGCTGCTGTTGATCAAATGATTAAATATCAAATTCCAGCAAGTATAACACTCGCACAAGGGATACTTGAAAGTGGTAATGGGAATTCCCTTCTATCGACTAAAGGAAAAAATCATTTTGGGATAAAATGTCATAACGATTGGAATGGTAAAAAAATATTTCTTGATGATGACAAAAAAAATGAATGTTTTAGAAGCTATAAAGACGTAAGTGAGTCCTACGAAGATCATTCATTGTTCCTAACAAAATACAGCAGATATAGTTTCCTTTTTGATCTGAAAATTACAGACTACAAAGGCTGGGCAAAGGGGTTAAAAAAAGCTGGTTATGCAACAAATCCAAAATATCCGGATTTATTAATTAAAATAATTGAAGAAAATGAGCTTTACTCTTTTGACAAAAAATCTAAAACTAACGTCAAATTAGAAACTACTAAATCTAATGATCCAAAAATTTTGGTTCATGAAAACAATATAAAATACATTGTTTCACAAGAAGATGAATCATTATTAGATATTGCTAAAAAGCTTAACATGGGACTTTGGCAACTTTATAAATACAATGATATTTCTAAAAGCAACGAAATTTACAAAGAAGATCAAGTTGTTTTCTTACAGCCAAAAAGAAACAAAGCAAAAATAAAATATCACACCATTGAAAATAGTGAAACATTGTGGGAAATATCACAAATTTATGGAGTTAAACTAAAAAAATTAAAATCAAAAAATAAATTACTACTTACTAAAAAATTAAAATCTGGTGATAAAATATCTCTTAGGTAAGATAAAAATTTTTAAACTTGTTGAGATAAATTAAGTGTATGGTAATATCGAATGAACAACTCAAATCTTTAGGTGATCGCTTAGAAGCGTTAAGGGGGTATCTTTGACGTTGATGTAAAAAGAGAAGAAATTAAAGAAGAAGAATTAGTAACTCAGGACCCTGAGTTTTGGAACGATCCGAAAGAAGCTGAAAGAACACTTAAGAATATCAAGAAAAAAAAGTTTTGGGTTGATCAGTATCAGCAAATTCTATCAAATTATGAGGACACACAGGTATTAGTAGACTTCTTTAAAGAGGGAGAAGCTAGCGAAGAAGAAGTTCAAAACCAATCAAAAAAACTAATAAACCTTTTAGAAGAACTTGAGTTAAAAAACATGCTTTCTAGTGAGGAAGATCATTTAGATGCAGTTTTACAAATAACCGCAGGGGCAGGAGGAACAGAAAGTTGTGATTGGAGTGCAATGCTAATGCGAATGTATCTTATGTGGTGTGAGAAAAACAATTACAAGGTAAAAGAACTGCATTTACAAGATGGTGATGTTGCTGGAATTAAAACGGTAACATTAGAAATTACTGGTGATTTTGCATTTGGATACCTTAAGGGAGAAAACGGAGTTCACAGACTAGTAAGGGTTAGCCCTTTTAATGCACAGGGAAAAAGAATGACATCATTTGCCTCGGTTTATGTCTACCCATCGGTTGATGACACTATTGAAATAAATATTAATCCGGCAGATATTAGTTGGGATACTTTTAGAAGCGGTGGTGCAGGTGGTCAAAATGTAAATAAAGTAGAGACAGGTGTTAGAGTTAAACATGCTCCAACTGGGATAGTAATTGAAAATACAGAATCAAGATCTCAATTAGGGAATAGAGAAAAGGCATTGCAACTTTTAAAGTCTCAACTCTATGAATTAGAAATTAGAAAAAGACGTGAAAAACAAGATGCAATTGAAGCAGGAAAAATGAAAATTGAATGGGGATCTCAAATTAGAAGTTATGTTTTAGACGATAAGAGAGTAAAAGACCATAGAACTAATTTTCAAAGCAATGACCCATTTAAAGTTTTAGATGGTGAGTTACAGCCATTTTTAAATGCTTTTTTAATGACTTATGGAAAATCATAAATAATGAAAATGAAATACTATCATAATCCAAGATGTAGTAAGAGTAGACAGGGTATAGTACTACTTGACAGTAAAAAAATTAATTACGATGTTATTGAGTATCTAAAAACTCCATTAAACAAAAATGAATTAATTGATATACTGGAACTTTTAAATATGAATCCGATGGACTTGATAAGAAAAGGTGAACCGGTTTTTAAAGAAAAAATAAAAGGAAAGAAGCTTAGTGATGATCAAATTATTGAAATAATGATTGATGAACCCAAACTAATTGAAAGGCCCATATTAGTCAATGAAGGCAAAGCTGCTATTGGTCGTCCTGCTGAGAACCTACTAAGTGTTATAAATTAAACAGGGTCTATTAAACCTCTTTTTGCAAGTTGAGCTTTAGTAATAGCTACTAACCCCCAATGTACCCAAAGACCAATAAAACCTGAAAGGAATAAAAGAATCCAAAAAGCCATTCCGAAGAAAATAAAGAAAAGTGTAGTTCCTAAAGTCATAAGTGTTAATTTTGATTTCTAAACAAATTTAGTAATAATTAACTTACGATGGATTACAGAATTGAAAAAGATACAATCGGAGAAATAAAAGTAGCGTCAGACAAATACTGGGGTGCACAAACTGAGCGTTCAAAAAATAACTTTAAAATAGGGAACGAAGCATCAATGCCAAAAGAAATCATTGAAGCTTTTGCTTATTTGAAAAAAGCAGCAGCAATTACAAATAATAATTTAGGTGTTTTAGAAAATGGGAAAAAAGACTTAATAGCTAAGGTATGTGAGGAAATCATTGAAGGTAAACTTGATAACCAATTTCCCTTGGTTATTTGGCAAACTGGGTCTGGGACTCAAAGCAATATGAATGTTAATGAAGTTGTAGCCAACAGAGCTCATGTTATTGCTGGAAATAAATTAGGTGAAATAAACGAAACTTTAAAGGCAAATGATGATGTAAACAAATCACAATCCTCTAATGATACTTTTCCAACTGCAATGCACATTGCTTGCTACAAAATTATAGTAGAAAACACCCTTCCTAATATCACAAAATTAAGAAACACACTTAATAACAAGGCTGAAAAATTCAGAGATGTTGTTAAAATTGGAAGAACACATTTAATGGATGCAACCCCATTAACCTTGGGACAAGAATTTTCTGGATATGTTTCTCAACTTGATCATGGAATTAAAGCCATTAAAAATACTCTTGACCACTTAAGTGAGTTGGCTCTTGGTGGAACTGCTGTTGGAACTGGGCTTAATACTCCAAAAGGGTATTCAGAAATGGTTGCTGATGAAATTGCAAAACTAACAGGACTTCCATTTATTACTGCTAAAAATAAATTTGAAGCATTAGCTGCTCACGATGCCATTGTAGAAACTCATGGAGCAATTAAGCAAGTTGCCGTATCGTTAAACAAGATAGCTAATGACATAAGGTTGATGGCTTCTGGACCAAGATCTGGAATAGGTGAATTGATAATTCCTGCCAATGAACCAGGATCATCAATAATGCCTGGGAAAGTAAACCCCACACAATCAGAAGCGATAACTATGGTATGTGCTCAGGTAATAGGTAATGATGT
>JBELEU010000173.1:0-4516 GCA_042093455.1 Crocinitomicaceae bacterium
ATACAGAGAATCTATTAGATATTCAGAGAACTTTAATATGAAACTGCTGCTTAAAGAGCTTAAAGGTTGGAACAAACATTTTCAAGAAGATGAACCTATTTTGGTTAAAAAGCCTACTCAAACCAAACGCATTGTTGAAAACCAACAGGGAGAAGAAGTTGAAAAATTATCTTTTACTCTTAATACTAACGCTGTTTTGGTGGTGGGTACACATTTGGGCTCTGATGATCGTACTTCATCTGAAATGGATAAAATTGGAGAATTTCTTAAAAGCAAAGGACTAAGAGTGCATAAGTTTTACAACCATCAATCAGATTGGGAATTGATTAAAGAAGCATCACAAAATGCACATTTTTTCATATACTCTGGACATGGAAGCAACATGGGTAAAAACGGTACGGGTGGTCTTGTTTTAAAAGATTGGATTACCAACGATCAAATTCAAAATGAGTTGAAACTAAAAGACAATGCATTGGTGTTGTTTAAATCGGTTTGTGGTGGAGCTGGTTCATCTGCTGGAGACAATGGTGACATAGGTTACAAAGAGGCAGAATTGAGAGTCTCAGATTATGCTGAGCCGTTTTTAACCATTGGTGCTTCTACTTATTATGCAAACAATTATGGAGACGGATGTGTTTCGTTTTTAGAAGACTTTTTTGATGGATTGAGCATTGAAGAATGTTACGATAATTCGTTGTTGTGGGGAGTAAACAAACACATAAGTAAAAACTACATGTATCAGCCCAATTTAAAAATTGCCATTTCAGGTTCTAATGCTAACTCCGGAACGCATACGGTTATTAGTACAGATAGCAACGGAGTTAAGAAAAGTAGAAAAGTGCCAAATTCAAAAAGTTACAGCATTTCATATGTTGGTAATCCTTATTTTGATATTGGAGAAATTTACAAGAAAAAACGTACTTACGTGATGAATTGAATTTAAAGTGATTCCTATAAAATTTAAGTAAATGAGAATAAATCACATCTGTAAAGATGTAGCTAAACAACTTTTTTTTCAATAATTTCCAATACACCAAGAGCTGCTTTTTCACCCGCAAGCATGGCTGCATTTAAAGATCCATTTAACAATACATCTCCAGCTAAAAAAATGTGATCAGTTAATTTAGTTTCAGAGGGAGATAAGTCGTATTGTAAGTTTTCAATATTAGGCAAAGCTTTAGGGATGTTATACATTTTTAAAAATGTTGCACCTTCAATATTGCACTCGTTTTTCAATTCTATTTTCACTTTTTCTATTAATTCTTTCTCTGTTAAATCATGCTCTTTTACAACAGTTACAGAAAGTAACTCTCCTTCGCCTTTCTTTTTCATTTCAATGCTGGTATGAAAAAATATGTTGTTGATTAAACTGTCTTTGTTTGTGATTAGACCAATAAAAGCTTTTTGAATAATCCTGTTTTTTGTTTTGAAATATATATTCTGACATGATTTCCAATCAGTTTGTTGATTTTTTAGATTTTGAATAATATGACTTGCTTCTGTAGCAACAATGGTATAGTTGGTATTTATTTTTTCTCCATTAGCTAATTGAATCTCCTTTTCATTAATAGTAGAAACTTTTGTGTTGAAATGAAAAGTTGTTTTTTTTAATTTCGATTTTAATTGCTTTGAAATTTCTTCTATTCCTCCTTTTGGTAATACAGCCAGTCCTTTTCCAAACATTTTAAACACAAATTCAAACATTCGACTTGAAGTTTTGAGCTCTGTTTCAAGAAAAATTCCAGTAAAGAATGGTATGAAAAAATTATGTATTATTTTTTTAGATAGACCCAGTGAATGTAAATATTCTTTTGAAGTTAATTCTTCAGAATTGAAAATGTCTTCAATTGTTTTTTTCTGAAGTTTAAAATTCAACTTTGCTATTTTCACTTTATCACTTAATGTACCAAGTTTTGAAAATAAGGTTGAAAATAATATAGAGGAATCTCTTAACGGATCACCAAAAAAAAATGGTTTTCCATTTTCAAAAACGCATGAACCTGCTTTTAGCTTTTGCAGATTAAGAGTTTCGTAGTTTAGGTATTTTTGAGCTGCGGGGTAGTTTGTTAAAAGTACTTGAAATCCTACATCCAATTGAAAACCACCAATAATTTCAGTTTTAAGACGTCCTCCAGCTCTGTCTGATGCTTCTAAAATTACAGGGCTGTATCCATTTTCTTCCAAAACAAAGGCTGCAATTAAACCACTTACACCTGCTCCAACTATATGTATCTGATTCGATTGGGGATCCATGTTTTGAATTAATGTGTAGTTAAAATTTCATCAACATTTTTTTTAATGTTTTCACATATATTATCGACAGGTAAGTCATTGGCATCTTCACCAAAAGGATTTTCAATTTCTTCAGCTAAAAGTTCTAAACTAGCAAGTATGTAAAGTATAAATATCGATATAGGTATAGACCAATAGAAAAATGTGGTTGCTAAACCAAGTGGTAGAGTGAACGTGTATATGAATATAAATTTCTTTAGAAAAATATTATAAGAATAGGGTATGGGTGTTTTTTTTATTCTTTCACATTTACCCACAACATCAGTTAGCTCTTTAATTTGATTGTCAATGGTGATGTAAATATTTCCAGAGATGTATTTTTCATCATACAGTTTTTTGGTTTCTAAATTTAGTTTTTTAGCTATTAAATTGGGTTTATGATTGTTCTTTACGTATTCTTCTTCAGACAAAGAATTGTTGAATTTAATTTCTTTTAAAATTACCTTATCTCTTAAGTGATTTTTCATAGAAAAAGAGTAGTTAGAAATAAGTTCTGAGTTGACTTTTTTAATTTCAGATTTATCGCTTGGAATAAATGTATTCAGTTTAAGTGCTAAGTTTCTAGATGTGTTTACTAGCGCGCCAAGTACTTTTCTGCCTTCCCACCATCTGTCATACGCTGTATTAGTTCTAAAAACTAGAAGCAAACCAAGAACAAAACCTAGTAATGAATGGATAGCTATAGTGCTTTTAAAGTTGGTGTAGTGGAGCTCTAGATATACAATTACAGCAGCATATAGAGCATAAATTAAAATTACATAAATGAGTTTTCGAAGCGTATCGCTTTTGTGAAATTCAAAAATTAATCCAAACCAACTTTTAGGATTGTACTTTATCATTAGATATGAATTTTTGTTTACTTAATTTAGGTTCCAAGTATAATGAAAATTGACATTACATGGATTTGAGATTAATGATTTTTACAATTAATAGATCACATTAATTGTTAATCAAATCCCATTAATTTTCTAACTCTAACTGAATTTTCTTTTGAAGTTAATTTTTCAAGCACTAAAAAAGCTACTTCAGTAGCAGTGGAGGGTCCATTTGAAGTTATTATTTCATCATCAACAACAATTTTATTGTTTATAACAGTTACTCCAAATTCTTTCAATTCATTTCGTCTGAGCTTGTTGTTGTAAGTTGTCCCACTTTTGTTCAATAAAATACCGCTTTTTCCCAAAGCTAATGCACCAACACAAACACTAGCAATAATTTTATTTTGTTTGTTAAATTCTAGAATCAAATCCAAGAATGGTTTTGAATAGGCGTCTTTGTAGTATCCATATTCACTGAATCCACCTGGGATTATCAATGCATCAAAATGGTTTACATTAATTTTATCAATGGTATAATCAACAATAAAGTCTTGATTAAATGAACTTTGAATTTTTTTTTTTATTCCACAGGAAAATAATTTTGTTGTTTTATCTCCCTCAATTAAGTTCCATCCCATCACATCAATGAAAGCGCTTGCTTCCAATATTTCAAATCCTTCTGCAAGTAAGAGTAATGTTTTTTTCATTGATGATAATAACAGCTTCTAATTTAATTATTCATAATGTAATATCATATAAATTTAACGAATTACAAACCATCGAAATTTTTAGCCATATTTGCTCTTCATTTTTTAATAAATTCAAATGAGGTTTTTTCTTAGTTTATTCTCCTTTCTTTTAGCTTTAAGCTCTGTTGCTCAAAAAGGTCACTTATCAGGTAAAATAGTTGATAATAAATCCAAAAATCCAATGTCTTATGTAACTGTTAGTATTCATGATATTAAAGATACTAGTTTACTCACCGGAGGAATTACCAATGCAGATGGAATATTTAAAATCAATGATGTTGTTTTAGGAAAATCATATTTATTTAAATGTTCTTTTATTGGATATAAAACAATTTTTCAAACAATCGATTTCACTACTTTCAAGTCAATTAATTTAAATGATGTTGAACTTTTTCCAAGCAATGAAATTCTTGAAGGAGTTGAAGTGTTGGCAGATAAACCTGTAGTCACCTACGAAATTGATAAGAAAGTAGTTAACGTAGAAGCCATGAATACTGTTGTTTCGCAAACTGCTGTTGAAGTGTTGGCCAATATACCTAGCATTTCAGTTGATATGGATGGCAATGTGTCACTTAGAGGTTCTCAAGGTTTTACTCTTTTGATTGATGGACGACCTTCGGCCATGCCTCCATCTGAAGCATTGCAATTGATTCAAGC
>JBELEU010000174.1:0-4514 GCA_042093455.1 Crocinitomicaceae bacterium
AGTGTTATGTCATCAGTTCCTACAATTACCACTTTGGTGTACTCAATAATACCTACAGGGTCTGATGGTACTATAATTGAATCTGATGTTGTTATATTATTTAATTCATAAACAATTTCGTAATCATGACCAGGTTGTAAAATAAACAAGAATCTTCCCGTTAATTCATTTGGTCTGTAAATACCATATTTATCATCTCTGTTTTCATCAAAAATTGATATTACTAAGTCTTTAACAACATTTCCTGAAGAATCCTTAACTACACCTTTATAAACCGCTAAATCGCTTTCTGTTTCTTGCACTAAATTAATTCTGTAAAGATCATAGTTACCTAACCCATCTCCTCTATATGATGAAAAATAGGCTCTTTTACCATTAACAGAGGGAAAAAAGAAAAGGTCATCGCCAACAGTATTAATTGGGTAACCAAGATTTTCAGGAATAGACCAGGTACCATCTACTCTTAGTTCAGATTTAAAAAAATCAAAACCTCCCATTACCTTGTGTCCTTTTGATGAGAAATACAATGTTTTTCCATCTGGATGAAGATATGGTCCTTCTTCATCGTATTCAGTATTTACCGTTTCACCTAAATTTTGAGCTTCAGCCCATTCTCCACTAGGTAACTTTTTCATCATCCAGATGTCTCTTCCTCCATAACCACCTTCTCTGTCACTTGTGAAAAATGCAATATTTCCATAAATATCAAGACTAGCATCAGTCTCTCTATATTTTGAATTGATAGTATTGTCTAAATATAAAGGTTCAGTCCATTTTTGACCCTCCAACTTTGATTCAAAAATCTTTCCACCAAGAGGACCCTTAGTTTTATCAGTATTATACATATATAAATACATTCTTTGAGCATCAGGAGAAAGGTACAAACAAGAGGAATTTTCCTGAGTGTTAATTACATCATTAACTAAAACAGGTTCAGTCCAAACATTATGATGCTTTTCAGACATGTAAATATCTTCATAGTATTCACCATTGTCATCCTTTTGGGAATTACTACCAACTGCTCTTCTTGAAGTAAAATACATCACTGTCTCTTCAGCATTTAACTTAGGTCTGTATTCTGCTGAGCTAGAGTTAACTTCGTCAACTGGAATGATGTCAATATTAACAGGGGAATCTTTTAGAGATTTTGCATATTTAGCCATTCTTATTTGACGATTAATGTATCTCTTATCGTCCCAATTGTGCTCTGCTAAAAAATTACTGTAAAATTCAAATTTATCTACAGCCTTTTCAAACTCATAGTTCTGGTGATAAGCAACACCTAACTGAGCGATAACATCCAACGGTGCCTTTTTTTCTCTATGGTTTCCGATTCTATAACCAATTGTTAAACCTTCCATTGCTTTTTCATAGTAAGGAATTGCTTCTGGCTTTCTAAACTGATCGTTGATGAGACAATTTCCTATAGAAAAATTAGTATTGGCATTTTTTGGTTGTAAGTCAACCATTTCCAATAAAATCGGCAATGCTCTCTTGTAATCATTGGTTTCTAAATACTTGAAAGATTCTTTGTAAAGCTTCTTGAAAGATTGAGCGTTAAATGCTGTTGAAACAATCAATAATGATAAGAGTATATATATTTTATTTTTCATGTAAAAAAAGGTTTAAGTTCATGTATCAAGTCTTTTGGGCCTATTACGGGTTTATTTTTCAAACTATCAACAAAAACTAATGTAGTTTCTCCAAAATTAATATTTTCATCCTTTTGGTTATACGTTTGATACTTAAATTTAATTCTAAATGCAGGTAATTCAACAATTTGAGTCTTAATTTTTAATAAATCATCGTAATAGGCAGGTTTCAAATACTTAATTGAATAATCGGTAACAGGGAGCAATATGCCTGAATCTTCTAGTTTTTTGTAAGAAAAACCTAAACTTCTTAGTGATTCAACCCTAGCAACTTCGAAAAATTGTGCATAGTTTCCGTAATAACAATAACCCATTCTATCTGTTTCTGCATATCTTACACGTATCTCTACTTCAGATTCATACATATTATTACTTTTGTTTTATTAGGTTAGAATTGATAAATATAGTAAAACATAGCATTCTCGTACTTTTAATAAGTATTACAACTCAATGTAATCATTTCAAAATAAGTAACTACACATCTGAAAACATTACAATTGATGAAAAATTATCAACTAAAAGTTTTAATGAAATTAATTTAAAGGCCTATCAAGACAGCATTAATAGTGAAATGGATGAAGTCTTAAATTGGGCTGTCAAAGAAATGGATGTCGGTTCTCCTGAAGGACTTTTGGGAAACTTCATTGCTGATTTATCTTTATTTACTTTAAACAATTTAAAAAAGGATTCAGAGCTTAAAGCTGATTTTTGCATACTTAACAATGGAGGCCTAAGAACACCCATTAACAAAGGACCTATTACTAGAAGAAAAATATTTGAAGTAATGCCTTTTGAAAATGAATTAGTCATTTTAAAATTGAACCCAAAACAATTAAAAATGCTCATCGATTTTATAATTGAAAAATCCTATGAAAGCAATTCCAGAAAAGCAGGTGTGCCACTTAGTGGAATAAGATTGAGGATATCTGATAACAAAATTACAAGAGGATTTATTAACCTAACTGAAATAGATAATTTTAAAAGTTACAATGTTTTAACAACTGATTATTTAGCCAATGGTGGAGACCATATGGATTTCTTTAAAAACTGTGAGGATAGAACACCCACTGGAATTTTACTGCGTGATGCTATTATTAACTATATTAAGATCATAAACAAAACAAATACAAAAGTTGATGCTGCTTTAGATGGAAGAGTCGAAATTTTACAATAGAAGGAAATTCATAAAAAATGTTTCTGTTGCTAGTATGGCAATCCCATTGCTGAGTAGTTTCAGTATTTTAAAAAAACCTAGTTTTAAGAAAATTACGATTCTTCACACCAATGACATGCATAGCCATATTGACCCTTTCCCACTAAATGACGGTAAATATCCAGGCTTAGGTGGCATGACAAGGATAGCAACCTTAATTGATGACATTAAGAATAAAGAAGAAAATATCCTCCTGTTAGATGCTGGTGATATTTTTCAAGGAACGCCATATTTCAATAAATATAAAGGAAAGCTAGAACTACAAATGATGTCCAAAATGGGCTATGAAGGCTCTACAATGGGAAATCATGATTTTGACAATGGAATAGATGGGTTTTCAAAAGTTATGCACCATGCTGAGTTCCCATTTATTTGTTCAAATTATGATTTCACCAACACCATATTAGAGAATAAAACACTTAAGTACAAGATAAAAACTATTGATAATATCAAAATTGGCATTATAGGTATTGGAATACAACTGAATGGCTTGGTTAATGAAAACCTTTATAAAGGTGTTAAATACCTGGACCCTATTGAAACTGCAAATCATTATGCAGAAATACTAAAGAATAAAGAAGGTTGTAACTTGGTAATATGCTTGAGTCATCTGGGACATGAATATAGTGATGAATCCATATCAGATATTAAACTAGCTAAGAAGACTAAAAATATCAATGTTATTATTGGTGGTCATACACATACATTTTTGCAAGAGGCCAAAAAGATTAAAAACATTGATAATAAAAATGTGCTTGTTAATCAAGCTGGCTGGGGTGCTTTATCGCTTGGAAGATTAGATTTGTTTTTTGACAAAAAAAACAATGATTTGACTAACTTAGCTTCAGATAATTTCAATAAAAAAAACTATGCCAAAATTTAATTTTTTGAGCATGTATTTTTTTTTAATAAAACAATAGCAAAACTGTTTTTTTTTTAACTTTTTTATGTAAATATTTGTTCAAGCAATAACGCAAAACCTATTGCTCTGGGGGAAATACCAAATATTAACTTCAAATTGAATAATTTAATGAGTAAAACTTTTGAAACAACTTGGAAAAACTGTTTGACAGTAATTAAGGATAATGTCTCGATACAAGCTTTCAAAACATGGTTTGAACCCATTAAGCCAGTAAAGTTAAAAGGTAGTATTTTAACAATCCAAGTCCCTTCTCAATTTTTTTACGAATGGCTTGAAGAACACTACATTGATTTACTAAAAAAAATCATTAGAAAAGAAATTGGTCCTGATGCTAAATTAGAATACAGCATTATTATGGAAAATAATGCAGGAAACACAAACCCATACACAATCAAGATACCAACTTCTGAAAAAAAATCCCTAAGGAACCCTTTAGTTTCTATGCCTTTGGATATTGGCAACAATGCAATCAAGAACCCATTCGTCATCCCAGGATTAAGAAAAGTTAATGTAGATTCTAACTTAAACCCTAATTACTCATTTGAAAACTTTATTGAAGGAGACTGTAACAGATTAGCAAGATCTGCAGGTTTTGCAGTAGCTGAAAAACCGGGAGGAACTGCATTTAACCCACTTCTTATTTATGGTGGTGTTGGCCTAGGCAAGACTCATCTTGCTCACGCAATGGGAATTGCTATTAAAAATAGATATCCTAACAAAACTGTTT
>JBELEU010000175.1:0-4489 GCA_042093455.1 Crocinitomicaceae bacterium
CTGATGCACCCTATCTTAATGGAGTGGGTTATTTTGGTGCTCCAGGAACTGTAAATGAATAGGTTTTTTAATAAATTATTTACTTATTTTAGAGTTAATGAAAAAGCTTCAAAGAACGTTAACTCTTCCGACTGCAATAGCTATTAGTATAGGCGGAATGCTAAGTGGTATTTTTGTTCTGCCAGGTATTGCTGTTGGGATTACGGGCTCTTCCGTTTGGTTAGCCTTTTTAGTTGCAGCTTTATGTATACTGCCTGCCGTTTTATCAAAGTCAGAATTAGCTACAGCTATGCCTAAGTCTGGCGGTGCTTATGTTTACATTGAGCGTGCATTTGGACCTCTTTTTGGAACTGTTTCTGGGCTTGGTCTTTGGTTATCGTTACTTTTGAAGAGTGCTTTTTCTTTAGTTGGGCTTAGTGCTTATTTATACGTCATTGTTCAAATTGACTCAGGGCTTTCTAAAATTATAGCTATCATTTCTTTAGGGCTAATTTTAATATTAAATATTTTTGGTGTAAAAAAAGTTGGAAACACTCAGTTAGCAATAGTCTCGATAAGTATTGTTTCACTCATATTAATTATAATTTTTGGGGCTAATAGTTTTGATTCAGAAATGCTTGCGCCAGTATTTTCAGACGGAAATTATGGGTTTATTTCTGGTGTAGCATTCCTTTATATCTCGTACGCAGGAGTTACAAAAGTAGCTGCAGTTGCTGGAGAAATTAAAAGCCCTGAAAAAAACCTTCCTCGTGCAATGCTAATTTCCTTGTTTTTAATTACGACCGTTTATGTTTTTGTAGCATTAGTTTTAGTTGGTAATGTAGATGCTTCTATTTTGTCCTCTGACATTCGTCCCATTTACACACTTTCAAATATTTTAGGTGGTGAGATTTTTGGTTACGCTGCTGGAGTTGTTGGTGTGATTACGCTTTTATCAATGGCAAATTCAGGGGTTTTAGCCTCTTCAAGATTTCCTTTTGCAATGGCAAGGGATAAAATGATGCCTGGATTTTTTGGGTCCGTTAACTCTCGTCTTTTAACACCTGTAAATTCAATTATAATTACTTGTTTAATTATTGGGTTGGCTGTAGTATACCTTGATGTTGAGAAGATTGCTAAGCTTGCAAGTGCGTTTAAGGTTATGATGTTTATAGCTGTTAATTTAGCTGTAATTGTACTTAGAGAAACGTCTGCTCAATGGTATAATCCAAAATATAAATCTCCTTTTTATCCTTATGTACAAATTTTTGGAATTATAAGTGGATTTATTTTACTCTTTTACCTTGGGGCTATGCCTATTTTTTCAGTTTTAGGTGTTTTTGTATTAGGTTTCTTTATTTTTCTAGCATATGGAAATAAAACCAACAGAAAAGGTGTGTTTTCTAATTACGGTTTTCTGTCTTTTTTATTTAAAGGAAGTTCTTCGGAACAAAACTCTGACGATGTTCAACAAAGTGTTTTACCGGCAGAGGATATAAGCAATAAAAATGCTGAGATCGTAGTTCCACTTTTAGGTGATGAAACATCTACAGAAATGCTTGTAGAAATGGCGTCCTCAATTAATGATAGGTCTAAAATTAATACGATTAACCTGTTGGAGGTGCCTAACCAAACCTTTTTAGAGGCTATTGAGATTGACAGTCCTGAATCCGAGTCTAAAAAAAGACGTTTAGAGCAGCTAAAAAAATATAAGAATCTAAACATAACATATGAAAGTATCACTACACATGATGTTGCAAATTCAATAGATAATATAACGGGGCAAACAAAATGTAAATGGCTTGTAATGGAATGGGATGGCAGAGAACATTCTGGAATATTTGTAGGCAACCCAATTGGTTGGCTTTTAAAAAATGTAAATTCCAACTTGGCTTTGTTCAAAGACAATGGTGTTAGAAGATTTTCAAAAGTTTTAATTGCTCTTAGGCCAGGGCGTAGAAATCAAGCCTTTATTGATGTTGCTGATAAAATTTGTCAGCATTTTGGAGCGTCATTAACCCTACTAAATATTGTTTCTGAAAAAGAGAAACAGGTAAATAAACTCAAAAAAAACTCAGAGGAAATTATTTCTTCAACAAAATCTAATTCTGATCTTAAAATTATTAAAAGCAATGACCCTGTTGAAACAATTTCTGAAGAGTCTGCTGGTTACGATCTGCTAATTTTGGGAACTCCCGAAAAAGACAACTGGATTAATGTTCTTTTTGGGGTTGGTGAAGACAGGTTTGTTAAAATGGCTGCATGCTCTGTTCTGCGCTTAACTATAAGATAATTCTTTACATTTACATATATGAATGTTTACTCAATTCAAGCTGGAAATTTTAAGCTAGATGGAGGTGCTATGTTTGGGGTTGTCCCTAAGTCTCTTTGGCAAAAAACAAATCCTTCTGATTCGGCAAACATGATTGATATGTCTACCAGGTGCATGTTAATTGAAAATGGTAATAAGTTAATTTTGGTTGATACAGGGATGGGTAATAAGCAGTCAGAAAAGTTTTTTAGTCACTATAAAAGGTGGGGTGATTTTGATTTGACTAAGTCAATAAACAATGCTGGTTTTGGTTTAGATGATATAACAGATGTTTTATTGACTCACCTTCATTTTGATCATTGCGGTGGAGCTGTTATTTGGGACGAAGACAAGAAAAGTTGCGATGTTCAATTTAAAAAGGCTAACTATTGGTCTAATGAAGATCATTGGCGATGGGCTTTAAACCCTAATCCAAGAGAAAAAGCTTCTTTTCTTGACGAAAATCTTTTACCAATTAAAAAGTCAGGTCAATTAAATTTTATAAAAAATACCTCCGATAATTTTATGTTTATCGATGAGCTTGGAATAGAGATTATGTGTGTTGATGGTCACACTGAAAAACAAATGATTCCAAAAGTTAGTTATAAGGGTAAAGACCTTGTTTATGCGGCTGATCTTATCCCAACTGCTGGGCATATTCCTGTTCCATATATTATGGGTTATGATGTTAGGCCTTTATTAACGATGAAGGAAAAGTCTTCTTTTTTAGAAGATGCTTTTGAAAAAGACTATTATTTATTTATGGAGCATGACCCGTATAACGAAATAGTTTCACTTAAAAAAACCGAAAAAGGCATAAGATTTGAAAACTCCTTTACTTTAAAAGATCTATAATTATGATAAGAATACTTTTTATTTTGCTTGCTTTTCAGGTTTCATTTTCTCAAAACTATTGGCAACAGCATGTAGAATATGAAATGGATATAAATGTCGATGTTTCTGACTTTACTTATGATGGTGATCAGTCAATTATTTATACAAATAACTCTAACGACACAATTAAAAAGGTTTATTATCATTTGTTTTTCAACTCGTTTAAACCAAATAGTCAAATGGATATTCGTTCTAGAACAATTAGAGATCCTGACCGAAGAGTTGGGAGTAGAATTGTTGCTTTAGAGGAAAAAGATTATGGTGATATAAGTGTTGTTTCTTTACAGCAAGACGGTAAAGATATTGTCCATCAAGTAAATGAAACTATTCTACTAGCAAGGCTTAATAAGCCGTTACTGCCGGGTAAAAAAACGAAGCTTAGTATGGTTTTTACAGCACAAATTCCTCTCCAAATTAGAAGGTCTGGTAAACTAAATAAAGAAGGTGTTGATATGACCATGACTCAGTGGTTTCCAAAACTTGCAGAGTACGATTCTGAGGGTTGGCATCCTAACCCATACATTGGAAGAGAATTTCATGGTGTCTGGGGAAACTACTCTGTCAATATAACAATTGATAAAAACTATGTTGTAGGTGGAACTGGTTATTTACAAAATGCTAATGAAATTGGTCATGGCTATTCAGAAAAGGAGCCTAAAGAAAATGATTCTAAAACAAATACATGGAAGTTTTTTGCTCCCAATGTACATGATTTTGCATGGGCTGCTGATCCCGATTATATACACGACATTAAACAGTCTGAGTCTGGTGTAGATCTTCATTTCTTTTATAAACCAACTGTAAATGTTGACGATTGGAAAAAACTGCAAGATGATTCAGTCAAGCTTATGAAGTTTTTTGAAGAAAGTATTGGGCCTTATCCGTGGAAACAATATTCAATTATTCAAGGTGGTGACGGAGGAATGGAGTATGCTATGTGTACAATGATTACGGGTGAGCGTCCATACCCAAGCCTGCTTGGTGTTACCGCTCATGAAATGGCTCATGCTTGGTTTCAACACCTAATGGCTACTAATGAAGCGAAACATTCTTGGATGGACGAGGGTTTTACCGAATACATAACCTCTCTTTCCGAAAACTATGTAAACAATAAAAAACCTGAATTCCCTCATAAAAGCAGCTATGATAGATACTATCTTCTAGCTAGTTCTGGCTTTGAGCAAGCTCAAACAACGCACTCAGATAGATATGACTATAATTTTGCCTATGGAGCTTCTGCTTACAGTAAAGGTTCTGTTTTTCTTTCACAGCTTGGTTATATAATTGGAAAAAACAATCTAAACA
>JBELEU010000176.1:0-4461 GCA_042093455.1 Crocinitomicaceae bacterium
ATTATGGTACTAGCTGTGTTTTGACATTGTATTTAGATGCTAATGGAATAAGTGTTTCCAATAGTAATCCGAATGGTGAAAACAAGTGTGGGTTTGGTAATAATGTTTATGCTTCAGGAACTTACCCTTTAATAGATCCTGATCTTCCTCAATTCTATTACTCAGGTGAAGGAAGTGAAATCCCTTTTAAGGAAGTAGACTAACTTAACAAAACCTATATACCAATTCAGTTTCTATTAAATTTGAATGCCTAAGGTTGTTTCAATAAATATCAATGAAAATGGGGGAGTCCCAAAGTATCCAGTTGATAAAGCCTTTATTGGGAAAAATAAAATAAGTGGTGACAAACAAAAAGATGCCATTCATCATGGTGGAGTAGACAGAGCCGTATGTTTATTTTCTATGGATTTAATTCACGAATTAAAAAAAGAAGGGCATCCGATATTCCCAGGTTCAACTGGTGAAAACATTACAATTGAAGGTTTGGATTGGAAAATCTTACAAACTGGAGTAAAGCTAAAGTTTGGTGAAGTCAAAATACAACTAACCGGTCCTACTGCACCCTGTAAAACAATTGCAAAGTCTTTTAAAAAAGCAAAGTTTGTTCGTATTTCAGAAAAAATAAACCCTGGTTGGTCTAGATGGTATGCAAAAGTTTTAAAAGAAGGGTATGTAACTCTGAATGATAAGATTTTCATTTTATGATTGATAAAAAATTGAAAATTATCAAATGTTAAGTTTTTTATAATTTATAAATATTACTTTTCTGATATATAATTATTAGTAATGAATAAAATAATATTTTTTATAATTCCTGTTTTTTTATTTTTCAGTTTTTCTCATAACTGTATTGGACAAGTTCAGAAAGAAGATGTCAAAAAAAATCAAATTACTACCAATAAATTGATGGTTAAAGTCAATCTTACTGACCTATTGGCAAATCGTTATTCTGCTGGATTAGAATTTAAAATATGTAAATCGTTTTCTCTTGCAATAGATGTGGACAGGGTCAATAAAAAAAATATGTATTTAGAATCTAATCACCCTTGGTACCCTTTTTTGGAAGCTGATAAAAAGGGAACAATTATAGAACCCCAAATTAGATTTTATCCATTACCTGATCGATTTTCTGGATTTTATACATCATTAGCTGGTTTCTTTGGTTGGGGCTTTTATTACCCATCTGATGGTTTTCTTGAGAATAGAGATTGGTCTGCAATAGGTGGTTCACTTCACATTGGATATCAATTAAATTTTGGTAAAATTATTTTAGACCCATTTCTTGGAGCAACCTTAGCTGATAATGATTATCCAGGTCCATACTATGAATCAACGGTTCTGTTTCCAGCTCCAAATGGTTTACGTCTTTCTGGTGGGTTAAGGCTGGGAATTGGTTTTTGATAATTCTAAAATCTTTTATACATTAACACTTTAACTTCTTTATGAAAAAAATAGTATCAATAACTCTACTTGTTTCATTACTTTTTCTCATCAATAATTGTAAAAAAGTCGATTACGAAGTTGTGGACAACGATATTATTCAGCAATACATAATTGATAATAACCTTAGTGCACAGTCTACTGGAAGTGGATTATACTATGTCATAGATGTACCTGGAACAGGTGAAAATCCTACTGTAAGTTCTAACGTTACTGTTGCCTATACAGGTTCACTAACAGATGGCTCAATATTTGATCAATCAAATTCTAATGGAATTACTTTTCCATTATCTGGCGTCATTCAAGGTTGGCAAGAAGGAATTCCTTTGTTCAAAGAGGGTGGTTCAGGTATTTTGCTTATACCATCAGCACTAGGTTATGGTAGTCAATCGGTAGGTAGTATTCCAGCAAATTCTGTTCTTATTTTTGATGTTAATTTAATTGATGTCGATTAAACCAAACTATTGTTAACTCAATTGTTAAGTTGACTTGAAAGACCCATAAACTCCTTATGAGCTTTTGTGATTGTATTTATTTGAATGTCAATTTTTCTTGTTATTAAGTTAGGCTTGGTGTTTTTACCAATCCATATTTCTTCTTGTTTGTTATAGTTTTTTTTGAAAATTCTTTTCAAAGAAATTAATTTTTGAGAAGCTTGGTTTATTGTTTTAATTTTTTGAGACATTTCAGAAGTTATTTCTGATTTAGATGAAAAGGTGCTATCATTAATAAGATCATTTTGATGAGCTTTATTGATATCTTGGTTATAAATAACAAGCTTATTTTTAATGTCAAGTATTGAATTATTTAGCGACTCTGTGTTTTTCTGAATTGAGTTTATGTATTCTGTTGTTTTAGCAATTTTATAACCACTATTTGATATGCTATTGCCAAGTTCATTTGATGTTGAACTATATATTTCGGATTGATCAACAAATTCATTTCCAAGTTTCTTCATTTGACTTTTGATTGTTTTAAGTTTTTCCCAATCGGGATCATTTGATTTTATTTCATTTTTACCTAATACAACTTTTTCAAATCTATTTTTTAAAGCCATTAACTGGTTGGTTTGTTGTGTCATTTTTTGAAAAACATTTTCAAATGATAATTTGTTTTCTGAAATAGTTTTAAAAGGTTCAAGTTCTGGATTAATAATATACTTTGATAATTGATTATATATTTTTGCTTTTTTAGTGTAATCAATTTTTATTTTTGAATAGTTGGTTGTTATTTGATTTATATTGGTTTGAATAGTTTTTCGAATGTCACTTGTCTTGTAATAAACTACACAAGAACATAGAATAAAAATGCATAAAATCAGTTTTGAATAATTTAATTTTTTTTTAAAATTTTTAATCTTCATCATGATTTATAGTTTATTCATATGACAATAAGTTTCATTAAATTAACAAATAATTATAAAGTTTGAAAAAAATAAATTGGCCTGTAAAAACTAAATTACCTATCCAATGGGGTGATATGGATGCATTTAGTCATGTAAATAATGTGATTTATATCAGATGGTTTGAAACAGCACGTATTGAGCTGTTTACAGAGCTATGGGGAGGTAATGGTATTAATTTACAAGAAATTCTTGATGGAGATGGAGTAGGCCCTATTTTGGCTAATTTTAATATTAACTATCACCTTCCTTTGTTATATCCTGATACTGTACATATTAATACAAGAATAAGTAAAGTGGGTAATTCATCATTTGGTGTTTCTCATCAATTGTTTTCAAAAAATAATGGCAATAAAATGATTGCATCTGCAGACTCTATCGTGGTCATGTATAATTATCAAAAGGGCGAAAAGTTTTTACTAAACGAACAACTTAAGAATGCATTAAATAAATTTAAGTAAATACAACTTAGGTTTTATAGATGAATAAAAGCATATATTGAGATTTAGTTTTCTTTTTTCATTCATTTTTTTAATGTCTCTATGATAAAGATTTTTAAAAGTATTAGTTTCGCAAACTTATTAATTAAGATATAGTTTATCATGAAAAGAAGCTTGTTGTCCTTTCTACTTTTACCATACATTTGTTTTAGTCAATATACTTTGATTCCTGATCAAAATTTTGAGCAAGTATTGGTTGATATTTAGGATACGATTCAGTAGTAAATGGAAAAGTGCCAACTAGTAACATAACTGGAATAACTCACTTACTTATTGGAAATAAAGCTGTTTCAGATTTGACAGGTATTGAAAGTTTTAGTTCTTTACAATGGTTAGACTGTAAGGATAACTCATTGCTAGAATTAGACTTAACCAATAATGATTCATTGTTGTATCTAGATTGTGCAAATAATCTTCTGAATCATTTGAAGTTAGGTACAAGTCTAAATGAATTAAGATGTTACAGTAATAATATTACTAGTTTAGATTTAAGTAATTCAATTGATTTAACTTTTTTAAATTGTTCAAATACTCGATTAGAATGTTTAAATGTAAAGAATGGATACAATGAAAATTTTGTTGGGTTTTATACTTCTCCCAATACTTACCTTGATTGTATTAAAACAGATAATTCTTTTGGAATTACAATTGCCTTTTCTTCAATAGATCATTGGACATCTTTTGATACCGTTTGCAATTATCCATCATCTTGTTTCGGAACAACTTTGATTGAAGAGAAAGTTGTTGACATTAACATATATCCAAATCCAACAAATGGAATTGTTAATATTGTCTGTGAAAATCACCCTGATTTAATAAAAACTGAATTATATAATATTAATGGTAAACTGCTTAAGGTTGATAATAGGATTGCAGTTGATTTAAATGAATTTGAAACTGGAATCTATTTGTTAAGAGTTTATTTTAATGGTAGAATACAAGATTTCAAGATTTTTAAAAATTAAAGTTATACTTGAAAATAAATATTCCTTGTAATTTTTTTAATTCTAAACATTGATAGTTCATATTTAAAAAACTTCATAGTTGTCAAAAATAGAGACCTGTTTTTATTTTTGTATTATAGGTTTTTAATCATTATTTCACCTCTTAAATAAGTAG
>JBELEU010000177.1:0-4444 GCA_042093455.1 Crocinitomicaceae bacterium
GGAGTTGCAGGAACAAATGGAAATGATGGAGCAACTGGTCCACAAGGTGTCCAAGGAATAGCAGGTGTAAATGGAAATGATGGAGCTACAGGTGCAACAGGCCCACAGGGACAACAAGGTATTCAGGGAACTCAAGGTATAGCAGGAACAAATGGAAATGATGGAGCAACTGGTCCCCAAGGGCCCCAAGGTATAGCAGGAACAAATGGAAATGATGGTGCTACTGGACCTCTTGTTCCTGGAACAAATGGTCAAACTTTAAGACATAATGGTTCTAGTTGGATCGCTAATAGTTTATTATTTAATAATGGAACAAATATTGGTATTGGTACTACTATTCCAGACACTAAACTTCAAGTTGATGGTGGTGACATAAAATTAGCTCGATCTTCTGGCCATGAAGCTTATACAATCTCATCCTATTCAAATGCTAATAGTCTTTGGTTTATGCCATCATCCACTGCAAATAAATATCCCCAAATTGTAATTGCTGACCAATACCTTTGGGATAGATCAGTGAGTATTAAATACGAACTGGGTTCAACTTCAAACAATCAAACGGGTATTTTAAAAATTGGACAATTAGCAAACAATGGTGGATTATGGTCTCACGGTTTTACAACTTTACATACTGCTGGTTCTGAAAGAATGCGAATAAATAATGTGGGAGGAGTAGGTATAGGTACAACTGTTATACCTAATTCTTCAAATTTAGTAATTGGAGGTATGTCAAATGAAGAAGGGGGTGAATTGCAAATAAATGGAGGCGATAATTATACTTCTAATGCCTTTAATATTGATAATTACCAAGGGAGGTTACGTATACTTTCAACAATCAATAATGATGGTAGTACAAACCCAGCCAACTCTGAAGAATTAGTACATGTTTATAAGAATGGTAATGTTGCATTAGGTACACTTAATAACAATGATGATTCCAAGTTGTTGATAGGTAATTTTGGGACTTCTAAACCCAATGAAGGAGCTGAAATACAATTAATGGGGGGCCAACATACAACTCCATTTTCAGCAATTAATATAGATAACTATAAAGGTTCTTTTAGAGTAATGAAAGCTGACAATCAACTTGGTTCTTCAAACCCTTCAACTACTGATGTTTTATTTCAAATGTTGCCAACTGGAGAGGCAATTATTCCAAACTTAAGTAATAGCACTGGTCAAATTGTTGCGGTAGACAATAATGGACAATTGTATTTAACTTCTCCAGGTTCTGGTTCGGGAACAGATGATCAAAATATTCAAGGATCTTCTTTTGATTCCAATTCAAGTCAATTAACAATTGGTATTGAAGGAGGTAATTCCCAAACTGTTGATCTAAGTTCTTTAAGCTCAGGAAGTGGGGCAGATAATGATTGGATATATGATGCTGGCTCTAATTATGTATATAACACAACTGATAAAATAGGAATAGGGACTAATAATCCTAATACTAAACTTCATTTATTGGGCACAACAACAATTGGTTCTACAGGTGGTACTACAAATCTGATAAATGAAGACTTTTCAGGTGGTGGAATTTCTCAAACAAATTCAGGAAATGGTCAATGTAGTACAAATAATGGATGGCTAGTTACTACTACTTCCGCACAAACTTGTGCTTCTTGTTCTGGAGAGTTTGCATCCATTGACTCTGATGATGGTACTAGTTGTACACAAGATTCTAAATTGGAGTTTACTTTTAACCCAACCACAAATAACATTAATGTAACCTTTGATTATAGATATAAAGATTATTCCTTAAGTTCAGACTATTTAAATATTTACATATGGGACGTGACTAATGGTGTTAAACTAAACAATACCGATTTGTTTGCTTCAAGTGGTTCAAGTGTAGATGCCTCTTTTTTACAAAATAACATTACTGTAGTTTCAGGTCAACAATATATATTAACATTTGAATATTTTGGATCTTACTCTTATGGAGCATCTATTGACAATGTTGTTGTTTCAGAAACAGGTCAACCCACAACAGGATCTTATGTACTTAAATTAGAAGATGGAACTCAAGGAGTAGGAAAATTATTAACTAGTGATGCTGATGGTAATGCTTACTGGTCTAGTGTTTCAGGTGTTTCAGCTCAGACTTTAACATTGTCTGGAAATGATCTTTCTATTTCTGGTGGAAATTCTGTTACACTTTCTGCAGGAACCGATTCTCAAACCCTTTCTATTTCAGGAAATAGCTTGTCTATTTCAGGAGGAAATTCTGTGACAATTCCATCTTCTGGTGGGGGAGGTTCATATAATTTTTCTAATGGTATTTCTGAAGTTTCTTCAAATGTTAAATTAGGTGGCCTCTTAGATATGGGAACCACTATCACTCTTGGAAATTATGATTTAACTTTTGATGGAAGTACTGGAACTTCTTCTTACCCTGGAGAGATGTCTTTAGTTGGTGATTCAAGAGTAATTTTTAAAACTAGAGTTGATGAAGATTATATCAATTTTGGTAATAATTCAACAATAGTTGATGGTGATGATGGAACAACTTTTAGTGATGGTGGAGGAGCTAGCTACACAAAAGATTTTGTTTTGGGAGCTTACAATGGATCTTCAGGAGGGACAGCAGTTTCAATTGGTTCAATAGAATATATATTTGATGGAAGTGCTGAGCTTTTTGTAACACATAATTTTAGTTCAGAAAATACTTCTAAACTAGGAACAAGCACATACCCTTGGTCAGCTGTATATGCTAATAATGGAACCATTCAAACAAGTGATACTTCCTTAAAAATAAATATTGAAAAACTTAATTATGGCTTAAATGAAATTTTACGACTAGAAACTATTAAATATCAGTGGAAAGATCAGAAAATTGATGAATTTGTTATTCCTCAGGACAAAAGAGAATATAAAATTGGTTTTAGCGCACAAAATTTACTTAACGTAATTCCGGAAGTAGTTAAAACCCATGACTGGTATTTAAAAAGCGAAGATTCAGGACAATATGAATTCAAAGCAAATAAAAATTTAGGAGTCTACTATTCTGATTTAATTCCCGTTCTTACCAAAGCAATACAAGAACAACAGGTAATAATTGATGGTATTAAAGCTGAAAATCAATTACTTAAAGATGAGCTAGAATCTATTAAATCAATGATTATTGACTTAAAGAAAGATTAAAAGTTGTTTTGACTAAAATGTCATTATTTTTTTTTAAGTTTATGAGAATGAACATTGATAAATTGTCTCAAAAAATAACTCTATTACTATTTGTAATTCATTATTTATGTTTCAATTCAATTTCTCAAGAATTAATTTCTAGTACAGGAAAATCTGATGTTTTAAACAGTGGTCACTCTCTTTCTTGGAGCATTGGTGAATTAGTTGTTGTTACTGGGAATTCAGGTACTAATGTATATAGCCAAGGTTTTAACCAACCAAACATATCTAAACTAGAAAGTGTCTTGTTTTTTCCTAATATGTTTTCTCCAAATTGGGATGGTATCAATGACTTTTTTAAATTTTACGGTGAAGGTTTAGCTGAATCAATAACTTTTAAAATATTTAACAGACTAGGTAACGTTGTATATCAAACAAATTCATTATTGAACTTAAAAAATTACGGCTGGGACGGCACGTTTTTAGATCTTGCTCAACCTGATGGAGTTTATGTTTGGACTTTAGAAGCAAATTATTTGAATGGTCAACCTGTTTTGCAAAAAGAGTTTATTACTGGCACTATTTTATTAAATCACTGAACTATAACATTATGAAAAACTATATATTAATACTGTTTTTAATTTTATCATTTAATGTAATTTCACAATCTCCAGAAGCATTTAATTATCAATGTGTTTTGAGAGATAACGCTGGTGTAATTGTTGTTAATTCTCAAGTGGGTATTCGCTTTACAATTATTCAATCATCAGTAAATGGTGCAGTAATTTATTCTGAAGAACATCAAGCCATTACCAACTCATTTGGTTTGGTTTCTCTTGTTATTGGTGAAGGAATAACTTCAGGGGATATTTCTATTATTGATTGGAGCAATGGACCCTATTTTATTCATGTAGAAGCAGACCCTCTTGGTGGAGTTAGTTATAACAATGTTTCAACTACACAGTTATTAAGTGTTCCTTATGCGTTATATGCAAAAACATCAGGAAGTTCAACTCCTGGTCCTCAAGGTTTGACAGGGCCTACAGGAGCTACTGGTCCAACTGGTCCATCTGGAACTACATTTGCTTCTTTTACTGCAATGCAAGGTGGTAAAGTAGATGTTGGTAACGTAACTAGTACTGAGGTTTTAAAAGTGGTTTCAGTAACATTTCCCTCAGCTTTTACCAATCCACCTAATGTTATATGTACAGCATCTGAGCAACCAGGAACTATCTTTGACGACTCATTCAATATTACTGTACGATCAATAACAACAACTGGTTTTGAATGCTTGTGTAGAAGCGGCTTTGTTGACAGCGCC
>JBELEU010000178.1:0-4405 GCA_042093455.1 Crocinitomicaceae bacterium
TCTTTTTAATTGACTGACTAGAAAGTTTATTAAACTCTTTGATAAATAGATTGTTATTGGCAACTAAACCACACCTAAAAAATGAATTAACAACAGATCTGTAACTCCTATTTGAAACAAACAATGAAGTGTCAGAAAGATTCAATTTTTTAAATTCAGAAAGTAAATATTTTGATAATCTATATTTTTTTCCTTTTTCAGTTAAAACATCTGTATTTAAATTGCCTAAAATAATATTGAGTGAAGAATATTTTAGAATTTCTAATTGATTGTTTTCAAATTCATTATCCGATAAATTCATTTCTTTTAAAAGTTCTATGGCACCCTTATCATATTTTAGCTGATGTTTTAAAAACTTATCAGGGTTCATTTCTCCTTTTTTAGAGAATTGAGTAAATAAGTTATTTTGTTCGTTGTATAGAAATATTTTGGCTAAATAATTATTGTTTTCATTACCTATTCCTTCGTATTTTATAGACTCATCAAACTCTTTGGTGTTAAGCGTGATTTTTAGATCATACCCTGGTGCTAAATACATAGCTGTACTTTCGTTTCCATCACTGAACGAATAACTACCCTTGACCACTTTTAAGGTATCAGAAAAACACCCATTAGAAAGAGGTATTACTTTTAAATACTTGTTGGGGCCATAAATTTTAACTTCAGAATTATTAGGATTTTCTACACATCCAGACAATTTGACCACTTGATTTTGACCAATTAAAAAGTTAGGTAAGATTAATGTAATTGCAAGTAAAATAATTCTCATTTTAAATATGTTAATTTGTAAATCCTAAAAAAGGATGAAAATAGGAAACAAATATTGGTTTCACAAGGCTCAATATTTTTAGCTAGCATACAATGGAATTGAAAAAGGGTCAAGAAATTGAAATTAAAATTGATGACTTTGCATTTGGAGGCAAAGGGATCAGCAGAATAGAAACAGAAAAAGGAGATTATATTGTTTTTTCAAAAAACACAATCCCTGGTCAAACTGTTAAAGCTCGAATAGTAAAAAAGAAAAAAAGTTTTGCGGAATGTAAAGTAATTAAGGTCATTGAAAAATCTCCAATTGAGGAAAATCATTCTTTCCAAAAAATTTCTGGTGGACCTTATATCTCTGTGCCTTTAATAGAACAACAAAAGTTTAAAGAAAATGCTTCCATGCACTTGTTTGAGAAAATTGGTCAACTAAAGAATTGTAAGGCTTTATACGATGAATGGATTGCATCTCCCCTTTCTCATCACTATAGAAATAAGATGGAGTATTCTTTTTCAACAATTAGATATGATTTAAAAAGTGAAGAGGAATTAGACAATGAATTTGCACTTGGATTTAAAAAAACAGGAACCTGGTGGATGGTAGAAAATCTTGACCATGATTCGGGCCTGTTTGATAAAGAATTAGAAGAAAAATTAAAGGATATAAGACAACATTTAAGTGAGTATGGTTTAGATGCTTGGCACCCTCCTAAAAAACATGGTTTTTTTAGACACATTGTGGTTAGAAAAAGTTTTTTCTCAAATGAACTATTATTTAACCTTGTTACTTCATCAGACAGTAAAAAGAAATTTAATCCAAATGTTTTGGGTGAGTTTTTAAAATCTATACTTGGTAAAAGGTTTGCCGGACTTCTACACACCATAAACGATGATGTTGCAGATAGAGAGAAACTTGAAAAAGGCAATACTAAACTAATAGCTGGTAAATCAACAATAATTGAAAAGCTGCATGGATTAAGTTTTGAAATAAGCATGCAAAGTTTTTTTCAAACAAACCCTTTGTGTGCTGAAAAACTATATCAAAAAGTAGTTGATTACGTATTTGACTCATCAATCAATGAAAATAAATACATTCTTGATTTATTTTGCGGGACTGGAACTATAGGGCAGTTGATAGCAAAAAGAGCAAATAAAAATCAAATAATTGGTGTTGACATTGTCAATAGTGCAATAATTAACGCTAATAAAAATGCAATAAAAAACGAACTAAACAACGTTAATTTCATATGCAGTGATGTTGGCAAATTTCTTTATGAGCAACCTGAATATCAAGACAAAATTGACACCATAGTATTGGACCCACCTAGAGCAGGTATATCACCTAAAACACTACGAAAAGTAGTCAGGTTGGAAGCAAATAGAATTGTATATGTAAGTTGTAATCCAGCAACACAAGCTAGAGATTTAAGCACATTATCTGAATTTGGATACGAGGTAAAAAAGTTTTCGTTAGTAGATCAGTTTCCGCATACAGGCCACGTAGAAAGTATTATGCTTTTTCAAAAAAATAATTCTTAGCTATATAGCTCATCAATAATTGAAGAAAACAATTCGTTACTGCTTTCAGGGTTTAAATCAGCTTTCAAATCATAAATCATTTTAGTTCGTTTAACCTTGTCGTTAACACTACTTTTTGATGATTTCACAATTGTTTTTCTCATCCAATTAAAAGGGAGTAAGTTCAAGAGCTTCACTCCTATTTTTTCACCTGTTTTTCTAACAATTCTTGAAATATGAAAAGAACTAACATATTCAACAGAACGATTAAGATCGTTTATAAACTCATTTGCTGTATTTGAATCACCATGTATTTGAGATATTACTAAATGTAATGCAGGTGGGTTTTGCAATCTACCTACATACCACCCTCTCTTATTTAGTTCATCAGCTATTTCATATACATCAATATTTCCAGACGATTTAATTGCCAATAAAGACATTATTGGACTTCCAACAACTTCAAGTTCATTGTTTTCATTTACACCTTGAATAATTGCTTCTCTAGCAGAGTATGCTTTTTCTGCCAAACTTAAATATCCATTTTCACCAATAGTATGAATAGCTGCCCAGGCAGCAGCTAAAGCACCTCCAGGTTTTGTTCCTAAAAAACCAGTTGATGCGTAAACACCACCTTTCCAGGCTGAAGAAACTGTAAATTGATTCTTTCTTAAAGATCTATTTCTGTATAGTATTAAAGATGCTCCCTTGGGAGCATATCCATATTTATGAATATCAACAGACATCGATGAAACTCCATCAAGTGAAAAATCAAAAGTTGGAATCTTTATGCCTAATTTCTTTAAAAAAGGCAACATAAAGCCACCAATACATGCATCAACATGTAATAATAGATCATGCTTTAAAGCTAATTTTGATAATTCTTCAATAGGGTCCATTAAACCATATGGATAAGCTGGACCTGAACCTACCAATAAAATAGTGTTAGTAGTGATTTTTTTTTCAACATCTGAAACATCTAAAATAAAATCACTGTTTAGCTGAATTTCAATTGCATTGACATTCAAATAATTGCATGCTTTTAAAAAAGCAGGATGAGCAGATTCAGGAATAATTATTTCAAAATTTGATTTACCCTCTTTCTTAGCATGCATCTTTGCACTGTAGACAGCTAGAAAAATACTTTCCGTACCGCCACTGGTTAAAGTTCCAGAAATTGTTTTGTCAGTTGAAAAAAGAGTACTTACTTTTCTAACGATATCTTTTTCTAACTCAACAGCACTTTTAAACAACTGTGGATCTAAAGCATTTTCATGAATATACAATTGATAAGCAGATTCTATTGTTTGGGCATATTCATATCCAGGGTAATAAACGGCACCAAAGGATTTACCCTTTAACCAATTGACATCATTTGTCTTTAAATCTTTTAGGTATTTAATTACTTTTTTATGTTCCCAACCTTTGCTAGGGAAATTATCTACTTTCATTTAATACATTAAATGCTGTTTTGATTTATTTTTCCAAGATGCCTGACTAGAGTAGTCAACAAAAAAGATTTTCAAATCTGCTTGACTTGCATAATCAACAAAAAATATTTTTTTATCAGCTTGGCTTGCATAATCAACAAAAAACCAATTTCCTTCATTACCATTAGCTTGAGATGAGTAATCTTTTTTATGAACTAATAAATCTGCCTGTGAAGAATAGTCTACTACAAAAACCTTAACATCTGATTGCGAAGAATAATCAACCGAAAATACTTTTTGAGCACTTGTAGAAAAGAAAAAAAAGCTCAATAGAGAAACCAATAAAAACTTTTGAATTGAAAATAAATAAGATTGAAACATATAAGAAAATTAGTGATTTATTTCTTAAATCTATAATGACCTACAATTAAATCACCAAATAAAAAATCTTCAATATTTTGTCCTCCTCCAATATTATGAATGACTAAATTTCTCTTTTCATCAATTGATTTTCTATTTACTACTAAACCAATATGGTCTATCCCTCCTTTTCCCCCTAGTTTCCAACAAACAATATCTCCAGGCTTATAATCATTAGGTTTGTTAGATATTGGCAAAACTTTACCATTTAATTTAAAAAACACTTGCATATTTGGAACTCTCCTATGATCTATGTTTGTATCAGGGTCAGATCG
>JBELEU010000179.1:0-4398 GCA_042093455.1 Crocinitomicaceae bacterium
TTTTTTAGCTTCTGAATCATAATTAGTAGCTGTTGGGTCAGTACACCCTTTCTTCCTGCACCCAACAATGGCAGTTAAAAGGATACTTGTTATTAAAACCTTGTTATTAAAACCAAAAATCATATTTGTTTAATCAAATTGTTCTTATTCTTCTTAAAAGTATAAATTTTAATTGTTGTTGAATCATTTGTTTAAATTTATAAACATGATTTTGAGGTGGATAATATTTATTTCTGTAATGCTTGCATTACAATGGTATTCTTTTCAGGCACTAAAAACAGTTTTTAAAACCCAATGGATTCAATGGATGTACATTGCAATTTCTTTAATTATAGTATTTCAATTCATAATTGGAATACTATTTGAAACGGGTTTTAATTATATTTTCCCATCACTTTTGATTTTGGTTATATTTCAGTTAATAATAATTCCTTTTGTTTTTATTGAGGACATAACTAGGCTTTTTATATTCAGTTTCGATTATTTAAAAAGCTTTTTTAAGGAAGGAAAAGCTGTTGAACTAGTTGAGCGAAGAAAATTCATATCTCAGCTTGCAATACTAATAGCAAGTATTCCTGTTTCTGCTTTACTTGTTGGAGTTTTCTGGGGAAAATATAATTTCAAGTTGATTAAGCATCAACTAAGTTTCAATAAGCTTCCTGAGGGTTTTGATGATTTTACTATTGTCCATGTTTCCGATTTCCATATGGGAAGCTTTACCAATATTGAAAAAGTTAAGTATGGTTTTGATTTAATTCAAGAACAAAATGCTGATGTAATACTGTTCACCGGTGATATGGTAAATAATTTAGCCACTGAATTGGATTCATGGAAAGAAATTATTGGAGGATTATCAGCAAAATACGGTAAGTTTTCAGTCTTAGGAAATCATGATTATGGAGATTATACTTCTTGGGATTCTGAATCTGATAAAATTGAAAATTTTAATAAGTTAAAAAATATACAACACGAAATGGGTTTTCAACTTCTTCTAAATGAATCTATTTTGATTGAAAAGAACAATTCTAAAATTGATTTAATTGGTGTAGAAAACTGGGGAAATGGATTTAAGAAAAAAGGTGATTTGGACAAAGCACTTTCTAATTCTGATAAAAATTCTTTTAAAATTTTAATGTCTCACGACCCATCTCACTGGGAAGAAGTTGTCTTAAATCATGCTCAACATATTGACTTAACCCTTTCAGGACATACCCATGGAATGCAATTTGGTATTGAAATTCCAGGATTAATTAAGTGGAGTCCTGCAAAATATAAATACAAACATTGGGCAGGTATTTATACTGAAAAAAATCAAATAATAAACGTAAATAGAGGTTTTGGTGTTCTTGCTTATCCGGGAAGGGTTGGTATTTATCCTGAAATAACAGTCCTAAAATTAAAAAAATCAATAACATAATATATTTATGTTATTAAGTATTATCTTAATTGTTAAATGAATACAATTGAGAATATTAGTAGTTTAAATGTGTATAGATCTTCTGCTGGATCAGGAAAAACATATACTCTTGTTAATATTTACTTAAAGCTCCTATTTTCTTCTGAATCCGATTATGCTTTTAAATCTATACTAGCCATAACCTTTACAAATAAAGCAGCTGATGAGATGAAACAGCGAGTCATCTCAACTTTAGAAATGATAAGTAATGGAAAAAAAACGGATGTTAAAACGTATTTATCAAATGAGTTAAATATCAACCCTTCATTAGTTCAAATAAGAGCAAAAAGTATTTTAAGTAAAATAATTCATAACTACAGTGATGTAAGTATTCTAACTATTGATCGATTTACTCATAAAATCATTAAAAGCTTCTCTAAAGAATTAGGATTATCGTTTCAATATGATATTGAATTAGAAGAAAAAGATTTTCTTGAAGAATGTATTGTTCAACTTTTAGATTATGTGGGAAGTGATAAGGTTTTGACAAAATATCTTAACGATATGGTTGACGAATCGGTTCGTAAAAGTGAAAATTTTAATATTGAAAGACAATTAAATCTTTTCAAAGATTTACTATTTAAGTCAGATAGGGAAGACCGTATTAATGCTTTAGATAAGTTAAATATCAATGAATTTTCAGATTTAAGAAAAGCAATTCTTCAAAATATTACTAAAAAGGTTAAGGTCATAAAAGAAATTGCAAAAGATGGCAGGCAGCTAATAAATAATTCTGGTTTACCTGAAAAAGCTTTTTCTAGAAAAAGATGCAATCAAGTATTCAATGTATTCATAGAAGATGATTTTTTAGAATATAAATTTTTTGAAAAGTTAGACAAGTGGATTGATGACGGAAAGTGGTTCAATAAAGCTTTTGTGAATGATTCATCTGCAATTTCATTCGAACCTGAATTTTTGAAAAGAGCTTTAAATATCTCAAATGAATTAGGAACTTATTTTAAGTTTCTTGAAATTGACAAACATTTTACTGCATTTTCCTTAGTTTTTTTGTTGATTGAAAGAATTGAGAAAACTAAAATTGATAAGGGAGTTATTTTGATTTCAGATTTCAATCAATTAATTGGTGAAATTATAAAAAACGAACCTGCTGGTTTTATTTATGAAAGACTTGGTTCAAGATACAGTCATGTGCTAATAGATGAATTTCAAGATACTTCATCAAAGCAATGGAGTAATTTATTACCTCTTGTTCATGAATCATTATCAACTGGTGGAACAAATTTATTAGTCGGTGATGCTAAACAAGCTATTTATAGATGGAGAGATGGTGATGTAACTCAATTTGTAAATCTTCCTGAGATAGATTCAAGCCAAAAAGAGTTTTCGTCCCTCATATCTCAATATTATAAGGAGCATAAACTGGAAAATAATTGGAGGTCTTCCAAGTCAATTGTACAATTTAATAACAATTTATTTTCTGAAATATCAACCAAGTTTAATCATTCCTCTATTTCACAAATTTACAAAGATGTTAAGCAAAATGTAGTAAATAAAGATGTTGGAAAAGTTGAAGTTTCTGTAATTGCAAAAGACTTATTTGAACTGAAAGATTACATTTCAAATAGAATTAACCTATCAATCGATCAGGGATTTAGTCTCAAAGACATAAATGTACTTGTTAGGGTGAAAAAAGAAGGTGTTCTTGTAGCTGAAGTTTTCAGCGAACTAGACATTCCTTTTGTTTCTGATGATAGTGTTTTTTTAGGTAACTCTAATGATTATAAATTTTTATTTCATTTTGTTCAATTTATTGAGAATCAAAATCAATATTCTAAGTTATTTATTCTTAAGCGCTTAGAATCAGATTTAAAATTTAGGTATAAGTTATTCAATTGGGATTTGATTTATAGCTGTCTTAAAGATTTTACTTTAAATGATTTATTATTACACTTTAATGAAATTGATTTGAAATTCTATTTTTCACTTGGCATTATGGAAAAGATCAATTATTTAATTCATGCACTTAAGATTGATGTTCTTAATCCTTACATAGATAAATTATTAGAAATCACATGGGACTTTTTTTATCAAAAAGCTCCTACAATGTATGATGTTTTAAAAATGTGGGAAGAGAAGGAGATGAAAATTTCTGTTGATATTGGCTCCCAAAATGCTGTAAGAATAATAACCATGCATAAGTCTAAAGGGCTAGAATTTCCTGTTGTGATAATTCCATTTGGTTCATGGAAAAATACTAATTCCCACAACCAAAGCTACGTTTGGTTAAATCATGAAATTGAGAAAGATCTTGGCTTATCTAATTTTATAGCTCCAATGTCTAGAACAAGTTTAAGTCGTTTGAAATCAGAAACAGTTTTTGAGAAAGAGATGGAATTATCTTTTTTAGATAATATCAATTTGTATTATGTAGCCTTCACTAGGGCCATTAATCAACTTTATGTTTGTATGAATCCTTCAAAATCTCTTGTAAATGTCTCAGATTATGTTTTTAACTTTATAATTAACCATGATAGCTACTGTGAAAATACAAATCAATTAGTTGTTGGGGATCAAAATTACAAATACATAGAGGAGAAAGAATCAAGTGAAGGGGTTAAATCTGCTCAATTTGTTGATATCATACCCTCAGAAGCAAGTAGGCCTCTGCCACTTGTTTTACCAAAAGGGTTTTATAAAAATGATCAAATTTTATATGGTGATTATTTTCATTTGATTATGGAGAAAGTGTTAACCGATTTCACCAAAGGGCACCTATTCAATAAGCAACTTTACGATTCTAAAACAATACCTAAAGATCTTTACGAAGAGTTCACTAAGATCTTATTTGATATTTCAAATAATTCTAAATTAAAATTTCTTTTTAATAGTGATTCGACTATCTATAATGAACGTGAAATATATTTAGAGGATAAAAATAAGTATATTATGGATAAATTAATCATATCTGACAATGGTCCTAC
>JBELEU010000180.1:0-4330 GCA_042093455.1 Crocinitomicaceae bacterium
AGCAGAAGCATGGTTAATATCTCCGTCTGTTGATTTAACCAATGCAAGCCAGCCCAATTTAAGTTTTGGTACCATTATGAAGTTTGCAGGTGCAGCATTGACCCTTTATATATCTACTGATTATGACGGAACTAGCAATCCAACTTCTCAGGGAACCTGGATAGACATAACTAGCAATGCAAGTTGGGATACAAATAACTCTTCATGGGGAAACTGGACAAATTCCGGAGACGTTGATCTTTCAAGCTTCATTTCAAATTCAGTATACATTGCATACAAGTATACTGGAACTTCTTCTGACGGAAGTACTTGGGAAGTAGATGACATTTTAATAAAAGAAGGGGGTAGCGGAAATAACAACAATGCTATATCTATTTATGATATACAACATACAACATCAGCATCTGGAGAGTCTCCCTATGAAAACCAGCAGGTAAGCACTGGCGGAATAGTAAACTACATTAGATACGATGGTTCATTTTATTTACAGAGTGGCTCTGGCCCATGGACAGGAATTTATGTTTTTGATACCAGTTCTAATGTCATGGTAGGAGACTCAATAACTGTTGATGCAGAAGTTGTAGAATATTACGATTTAACAGAACTTAAAAATTTGAGTAATTTAAATGTTGTATCGAATATGAATTCTATCAGTATTAATAACGCTTCATCATCGGAAGCTAACAGTGAATTATATGAAGGATGCTTAATTAAAGTATCTAGTGCACAATGTACAAATGCTAACGGACAATTTGGTGAATGGACTATTGATGATGGTAGTGGCCCGGTTCAAGTTGATGATTTCTTATTTTCATACAGCCCTACTCAAAACTTTTACTACACAGTTTCTGGACTGATTGACTATAGTTTTGGTGAATTTAAACTGCTTCCAAGAGACGCAGATGATGTTGAACAATCAACTGACCTTTCTGAACTTAACTCATTTGAATGGGGAATATTTCCTAACCCAGTTGAAAATAGCACATTAAACATTACATCTTCAATAAATGGAGAACTAAAGATTATTAATGTTTTTGGGCAAGTTATACTAACTAGAAAAGTAAATAATGGACTAAATAGTATCTCGATTGATCACTTGACAAAAGGTAATTACGTTGTTAAACTGAATGAAAAAAGCAGAATAATTACTAAACTTTAAAATTAAATCACATTCAAAAAAGGGGATTCAAATGAATCCCCTTTTTTGTTTATTAAAAGTAAATATTAATAATTAAATAGTATATCCTTTGGATCTTTTCCTGCAAAAATTAATTCTTCTGGATTTTCTAAAACTTCTTTTACCTTAACTAAGAAGCCAACACTATCTTTTCCATCAATTATTCTATGATCGTAAGAAAGTGCAACATACATTATAGGTCTAATCTCTACTTTACCATCAATAGCAACTGGACGTTCAACTATATTATGCATTCCAAGAATAGCTGATTGCGGTGGATTAATAATTGGAGTACTTAACATTGATCCAAAAACACCTCCATTTGTAATGGTAAATGTCCCACCTGTAATTTCATCCAATGCAATTTTACCATCTCTGGCTTTAATCGCTAAGTCTTTTATTGTTGTTTCGATTTGTAAGAGGTTCATTTCTTCAGCATTTCTTAATACTGGGACCATCAACCCTTTGGGTGTACTTACTGCAATACCTACATCTTTGTAGTTATACGAAATAACATGATCTCCGTCAATCATTGAATTAACAGAATCAAACTCTTCTAAAGCAATAGTACATGCCTTAGTAAAGAAAGACATAAACCCTAAGCCAACACCATACTTTTCTTTAAATTCAACTTTGTATTTATTTCTTAAATTCATGATTGGAAGCATGTCTACTTCATTAAAAGTAGTAAGCATAGCTGTTTCATTTTTAACAGAAACTAAACGTGATGCTATTTTCCTTCTTAGCATACTCATTTTCTTAGACTTACTAAATCTATCTCCTTCATAACCATTATTATCAAGAGTCTCAACAACGTCTTGCTTGGTTATTCTACCATCTCTACCTGTGCCATCTACATAATCACTATCAATTTTATTTTCATCCATCATTTTTTTTGCAGAAACACTTGGATGACCTGAAGCGTAAGTAGAAGTAGACTTTGTTGAAGAAGATTTAGCCGCAGGAGATGGATCGGGCATACTTTCTTCTTTAACGGAATTATCTTTAGAACTACCTAAATTAGCTGGTTTAGCAGCAGAAGTATCAATTAAGCAAACTACTTGTCCAACCTCAACCACATCACCTATTTCAGCTTTTAGGGTTATGACACCACCTTGCTCTGCAGGAAGTTCTAATGTTGCTTTGTCAGAATCAACTTCAGCAATTGTTTGATCTTTTTCAACATAATCACCATCTTCAACAAGCCATTCTGCTATTTCCACTTCAGTGATTGACTCACCTGGACTTGGGACTTTCATTTCTAAGATTGACATAATATTATTTATTTTTTAATGTAAGACATTACTTTATTAATTACCGCTGAATGGCGAATTTCATGAACTTTAGGTGACCCACTAGCAGGACTTCCTGAAGCAACTCTTGAACAACATATTATTTTAGTGAATTGCCATTTTCTAATGATAAAAGACCATGCACCCATATTTTCTGGTTCTTCTTGAGCCCAAATAAAATTACAATCTTTTCCATATTTTTTTACAATTTCATTCAGTTGTGTTTTTGGAAAAGGATACAGCTGTTCTAGTCGGATAAATGCAATGTTTGAAGCTGAAAGTGTTTCATACTTTTCAATTAAATCGTAGTAGAATTTTCCAGAACACAACACTACTGTATCGATGGATTTTGGCTTAGCTATATCGTCATCAATAACCTCCTTAAAGCATCCATTTGATAGATCCTCAACCTTGGAAATTGCTCTATTGTATCTTAATAATTTTTTAGGAGTGAAAACAATTAACGGTTTTCTAAACGGACGTTTCATTTGTCTCCTTAATAGGTGAAAATAGTTGCCCGGATTTGTACAGTTGGCAACTTGAATATTCTGTTCAGCGCACAATTGTAGAAACCGTTCCATCCTTGCAGATGAATGCTCGGAACCCATACCTTCATAACCATGCGGCAATAGCATAACTAATCCATTTGGTGTCCCCCATTTATCTTCCGCAGCACTAATGAACTGATCAATTATAATTTGAGCCCCGTTAAAGAAGTCTCCAAATTGAGCTTCCCATATCGTTAAACCATTAGGTGTATTAAAGGCATAACCATAGTCAAATCCAAGAACAGCATACTCCGATAACAATGAATTATAAATTTGAAATTGACCTTGATCTGAACTTAAATTGTTTAATGGTATGACTTCTTCTTCATTGTCTTCTGTTTTGATAACAGCATGCCTATGTGAAAAAGTTCCTCTTTCAACATCTTGGCCAGAAATTCTTACTGAAAATCCTTCAACCAAAAGAGTGGCATAGGCAAGCAATTCTCCCATAGCCCAATCTAACCTATCTTCCTCAATCATTTTAAGTCGATCGTCAAATAACTTGACTATTTTCCTAAAATAATTCCTTCCTTCAGGTAGCTTATTCAATTGATATCCTAATTGAATTAATTTATCTTTAGGAATTCCGGTATCAATAGATTTTCTAAAATCTTCTTCTTTTGCTTTTCTAAATTCTTTCCAAACGTCCTCAAGAAAATTAGTAATTTTGGCTTTCTCAATCTGTTTGGCTTCATCCAATCTGTCCTGTAGCATATCATCAAAAGCCTTTTCCATGTCCTTACCTTCCTGAATGCTGATAACTTTTTCATCAACCAGTCTTTTTAGATAAATCTCTCTTGGATTTGGATGCTTTGCTATTAGTTTATAAAGTTTGGGCTGAGTAAATTTAGGTTCATCGCCTTCATTATGACCATACTTTCTATAACACAATAAATCGATAAAAACATCTCTTGAAAATTCCTGTCTGTATCGGATTGCAATTTCCATTGTTTGAACAACTGCTTCTACATCATCTCCATTGACATGAAACACTGGGCATAAAGTTGTTTTTGCAACATCAGTACAGTATGTACTTGACCTAGCATCAAGATAGTTTGTTGTAAACCCAACTTGATTATTAACAACAATATGTAAAGTGCCGCCAGTTTTATACCCATCTAATTGAGCCATTTGGATAAGCTCATAAACTATTCCTTGGCCTGCAATTGCAGCATCACCATGAATCAAGATTGGGATAATTTTAGTAGAGTCTCCACCCAATTGAAAATCAATTTTAGATCTTGTTATACCTTGAACAACAGGATCAACAGCTTCAAGGTGTGAAGGGTTTGGAGCTAAAGTAATTTTTACAT
>JBELEU010000181.1:0-4382 GCA_042093455.1 Crocinitomicaceae bacterium
CTTGTACTATTTTCTCAATAGTTTTCCATTCTAAATCCAGACTGAAAATGTGTTCACTAACCTGCTTTGTAGATATAACCCCTCTTGAAATATAGGGGCTTAAATAAGTTACCGCACCATTTTTAAAATTTCGTGTTGAGGCATAACTTGAAGGATTGATTTGCGATATTCTTTGAAGAACTGATGATATTTCAGTAGGAAAATTTATCGCTTAGAAATTTTATTGTTGGATATGTTGTTTTGTCTTGAGCATTTGAATCTTTGAATTTCGTTGCTTCTTTTCTTTAAATGCTTTTGACTTGGGCCACTATTTACTCGTTTTCTCCATAGCTTAAAAGAGTTCCTTTTTAATTCACTTCTCATAAGTTTAATAACCTGAGATTCACTAATGTTAAATTGATACTTTATAGCTTCAAAAGGTGTTCTGTCTTCCCAAGCCATTTCTATTATTCTATCAATATCAATACTGTTCATATAAAGTATTTTTGTATATACAATAAAGATAGTCTTGAAATAGATCCATATATTTTTGTTAATCTTTAATACTATTACTTTGTTTAAAGACTTAACAAATAAATTGAAAGAAAATTATTTGAAGAATGTCTAAGGATTAATTTTTATTTGCATTTAAAGCAAAAACCCTCAACATTAACGGAAACTTTGTTGATTATGAAATTAGGCATTGTAATTTGAATGTCTTCATTGATTTCTTCGCATGTTATGGCATTGCATTTTACACATTTAAAATGGAGATGTTCGTGTAAATGTTTTTCATCATCACAATTATTATCACAAATGGCATAATAAGTTTCGTTGTTGTCCTGAAAAGCTTTATGAATTACTCCATTTTCTTTTAGGGCCTCTAAGGTTCTGTATAAAGTTACTCTGTCTGTCTGTTTCATTTCTTTTTGAATGACAGAATGGCTAACAGCAGAATTAGCTTTATGCATTTTTTCCAAAACACCAATACGTGTTTTGGTAGCTTTTAATTTCTTTTTTTGAAGAAGTTCTTTAATTTGACTGGTATTCATTTATACAAAGGAATTAAATTTTAGTATTAAAATCAAGATAAAGTTTAAAGCAAAAAAAAGTCATCTTAGTTTTTAACGCCAAGATGACTTTGTTGATCATTAAAAATGACTAATGTTCTTCTCCACAGTGAACAACATGTACAGTTCCAGTTGAATCTGAAGGGTCTACATAACCAGTATTTTCTAATGTTTCAGCTTCATCACCACAATATTCTCCTAATTCAACTTCACCACCATTAACATCAGCATGACATTCAACACATTTGTTGCATGATGTTAATCCAATAAGTGCTACTGCACTAAATAAAATTGCTACTTTTTTCATTGTTTTTTTTTAATAGGTTCGAATTAATTATTGTTTAATTTGAAATGAAATCATCGAACCCGTTTGTGATTTCTTCAAATATTTTTTTTATAGTGTTAACGATAGTTTAACATAAATATTTCTTCCTGGATTAGGTATTCCATAATTTTTAAGGCGAGATAAATGATCTATGTATTTGACATTGAGTAAATTATTTACACCAAAAGAATAATCAATTTTATTTTTTGCAGAAATGGATCCATTACAACCTAAATTAATTAATTGGTATGAAGGACTTGTGTTTTCGTATATAGCAACATTTTCTTGTGCAAAGAAGTGAACATATTGAGCTGATAAGCTATTAAGACTTAATTTATTTCCCTGTTTAAAGTCTACTTTAATAGTGTTATTTAACCTGTTTTGGGGAATAAATGGTAGTTTATCATCGGTTGACAATAACGATAAATTACTTTCAAGATGTAACCAGTGAGCAATATGTGGGTGATAATGAATTGCTACATCTCCGCCTAAAAACATAGCATCTTTTTGTTCCATGTCAAATACAAATAGACCTGAGTAATCATCAACTTCAGGTTGATTATTACTATCAAACCTTTGAATTTTGTATATATAGTTATCAATTTGATTAATAAAAGGATTGATGACTATTTCTAAGTGATCAAAGTGTGTACCTAAATAAAAATCAATTTGATTGGCTCTTTCTGATTCGAAATTTCGATCACCAACCATATATTGCATTGTTGCATGATGTACTCCATCAGCTAGTAACTCAGAAATATGTGGAGGCCTGAACCCTGTAGAGGCATTTAACCTAGTGGTTAATTTTTTTGATGATCTTGAAATACCTGCAGAGTAGTTAATTCCACTAAATGTTTTGTCAAAACCACCATTTAAAGTTTCTTTAGTAGTTACGCTTCTCTGATCATATCTAGCACCTGCTTGAATGTTCCATAATTTGAAAGTTCCTTTTAGTAAAGAAAAAGCACCTAAGTCAGTGAAGTTTGCATTTGGGACTAATATTTCTTCAGCTTTATCACCATTTGTATTGCTTTGTAACATGCCTTGAGAACCTGAAACTATTTCAAAATGTTTATTGAACTCATGTTTCCATCTAATATTATAGGAAGAGTTCTGAAGAGTCATGTCGATACCCGGAGTGAAGACTTTCTCTCCAAATTCTTTTAGTTCATTGGAAGTAAATCCAAGCTGAGCAATAACTTCATCCTTTTTAAAATAAAATTTGTTTTCCCACTGAGCTAAATGGTTTAAAATTTTTTGAGCAGGTATAGTATAACTTCTAGATCTGTTGTTGGTAAGGAAGCTGGAAACATCTGGGTTTGCATCATGTGTATGTCCAGGAAGTCCATTCTGGAAATATAGTAATTGGTACCTAAAGTTAGTAATCCAGTTTTTTTTGTTGTAGCCAATAGCTGTTTTGAAAGAGCCACCGCTATTTTTTGAATTAGTAACAAATTCTTTGTCTGAAGAGTTGAAAAAATTAGAATTTCCAACAGCATAGTTAGCCCTAGAAAAGTAGCCGCCATATACTGCAAAACGCAAATTATCTTTTGATTTTTTGTATGATACTTTATTCACTGTAGCCAGAGAATTGCTTTCAAATTTTGTGCTTGCTTTAATTTCTTGTGTATTAAAATTTGCATAGGGTTCATCTGCAAGATAAATAACACCTCCAAGAGCATCTGCTCCATAAATTAGTGAACTTGGTCCTTTTATAATCTCAACTCTGTCAATTCCTAAATTTAGTACAGCAAATCCATGATCTGCACCCCACTGTTGATTTTCTAGTCTTAAACCGTTTTGAGAAGTAAGTACACGCATCCCAGATAATCCCCTTATAACTGGTTTGGAAATACCATTTCCAGTGGAAATATTATAGATTCCAGGAATATTGCTCATTGCATCAACAATATTAGTTTGCTCAATTTTGTTTAAATCGACTATTTTTCTTGACTCTACTGGAAATGCACTGTAACGCTGTAGTTTAGAATCAGATGTAGATATTATAACTTCATCTAAATGAATATGAGCTGGATCCATTTTTACGATAACAACTGAATCATTTTCATCAACTTTTATGATTTCACTATCGTACTCAGTAGCTGAAATTTGTAAAGTCATTTGGTTGTTAATGATGTTGTTAAACTGCCAATTTCCATTACTATCGGCAGTTGCACCATTTTGGGTTTCTAAACAATATATTTTTGCATATGGAATTCCAATGCCAGTTTCAAGATCGGTTACAGAACCTTTAATATTTTGTGCATTTCCATTAAAGGAAATAAAAAGGATAAGTGCTAAAAATAATTTGTTCAACAGGTTGAATTTTAAATTTCACGCAAATATATGTTTTAATTGCAACATTGTTGCATTTAACTAAATTAATTTAAAATTATTGCATTTTATTGTTTTTTTAAGTTGTGAGTGTTTCAAAAAATGACGGTTAATTATAAAATGAAAGACAATGGTCTTGAGTTTGGATATACCGTTAATTATAAACTTCGTTTATTAAATGGAGTTTATACATTGTTATAGCTAATTTAAACAATCCTTTAAATCTATAAATCTAAAGAGTAGGATTTAGGTAGGGGATGACCGCCCCATTCAACAACAGTAAACCCTTTACGTTTTTTGCTCATAGAGTTTAGGTTTTGTTTTTTGATTTTAATGGGATTATCCAAAGGTTTAAAAACCATCATTACTCTAATTAATGTTTCTGGTGTTGGAGTTATATTCAATCTAGCCATTTCTTCATATTGTGTGGTTGAGAAATGAATGAGATTATATGGGTTGTTTTCCATTTTTGGAAGCCAATAAATAATGAATTCATTAGCTTCTTTTCTATTTAAACCCAATTTACTGAGAGTATTTTCTAAAAAATCAATGGTTTGTTCTCCAGGCACTACAAATCCTTCATTAATTGTATAATCTTTATTTGGTTTACCTTCCCAGTAGAGTGCGTAATACTCTTGGTTTTTAGCGTCAAATAGTGTTCCATCTGGATTAGC
>JBELEU010000182.1:0-4220 GCA_042093455.1 Crocinitomicaceae bacterium
TGTAATGGAGCTACAACTCTGATGTTTGAGGGAGTTCCAACTTATCCTGATGCAGGAAGGTTTTGGGAAGTTTGTGAGAAATTTAAAGTTAATTTATTCTACACAGCTCCAACAGCTATAAGAGCATTACAGGTTTATGGAACTGAACTTATAGATAAATATGATTTATCATCTTTAAAAACACTAGGCAGTGTTGGAGAACCCATTAACGAAGAAGCATGGGATTGGTATTATAAAAATATTGGTAAAGAAAAGTGTTGGATTGTGGATACTTGGTGGCAAACTGAAACTGGTGGTATAATGATTTCACCACTTGCCCATATTACAAAGATGAAACCGACATTTGCAACTTTACCATTACCCGGAATTCAACCTTGCTTAGTTGATGCTGATGGAAAAGAATTACATGGTAATGATGTTCAAGGTAATTTATGCATCAAATTTCCTTGGCCTAGTATGATTCGTACTACTTATGGCGATCACGATAGATGCAAGCAGGTCTATTTTTCAACTTATCCTGGAATGTATTTTACAGGTGACGGTTGTAGAAGAGACGAAGATGGGTTTTATAGAATTACTGGAAGGGTAGATGATGTAATTAATGTTTCTGGCCATAGAATGGGTACAGCGGAAGTAGAAAATGGAATTAATGAGCATTCAAGTGTTGTTGAAAGTGCAGTTGTTGGATATCCCCATGATATTAAAGGACAGGGAATATATGCTTATGTAATTTTGGAGGATATTAATAACTCTTCAGATCAATTACGAAAAGAAATATTATCTACAATAACCAAAGAAATCGGACCTATAGCTAAACCAGATAAAATTCAATTTGTTTCTGGTTTGCCAAAAACTAGATCTGGTAAAATAATGAGAAGGATTTTAAGGAAAGTTGCCGAAGGTGATACGTCTTCATTAGGAGATACATCAACTTTATTAGATCCCACAGTTGTTACAGAAATTATTGAGGGTAAGTTATAGTAAAAAAAAAGGCCCATCTTAGATGAGCCTTTTTAATAAATGTTAAAATGTGATTTTTACATCATACCTGGCATTCCACCTGGCATTCCGCCACCCATTGGAGGCATTGGCATTTCTTCTTCAGCTTCATCAGCTAAAACACATTCAGTAGTTAACATCATTGATGCAATTGAAGCAGCATTTTCAAGTGCAATTCTAGACACTTTAGTTGGATCAATAACTCCTGACTTATATAAGTTTTCGTAATTATCAGTTCTTGCATTGTAACCAAAGTCGTCTTTACCTTCTTTTACTTTTTGTACAATTACAGCACCTTCACCACCAGCATTTGAAATGATAGTTCTCAAAGGTTCTTCAATTGCTCTTGTTACAATTTTTATTCCAGTGTTTTCATCTTCATTGATTCCACTGTTTTCATCTAAAGCTCCTGCAGCTCTGATGTATGCAACACCACCACCTGGAATTATTCCTTCCTCAACAGCAGCTCTGGTTGCAGCTAGCGCATCATCAACTCTATCTTTTTTCTCTTTCATTTCAACCTCAGTAGCAGCTCCAACATAAAGTACAGCAACACCACCAGCTAATTTAGCCAGTCTTTCTTGAAGTTTTTCTTTATCGTAATCTGAAGTTGTAGATTCAATTTGAGCTTTGATTTGATTTGTTCTAGCAACTATGTCTTCTTTTACTCCAGCTCCGTTGATTACAGTTGTATTGTCTTTATCAATTTCAACCTTTTCGCAAGTACCAAGCATATCTAAAGTTGCATTTTCCATTTTGTATCCGCTTTCTTCAGAAATAACAGTTCCTCCAGTAAGAATTGCAATGTCTTCTAACATTGCTTTTCTTCTGTCTCCAAAACCAGGAGCTTTTACTGCAGCAATTTTTAAAGAACCTCTAATTTTATTTACGACTAAAGTAGCCAATGCTTCACCATCCACATCTTCAGCAATAATCAATAATGGTTTTCCAGATTGAGCAACTGGCTCTAAAACTGGTAAAATATCTTTCATATTAGATATTTTTTTATCATGAATTAGAATATATGGATTTTCTAAGTCAGCTATCATCTTGTCAGCGTTAGTAACAAAATATGGAGATAAATATCCTCTGTCAAATTGCATACCTTCAACTGTTTTTACCTCAGTTTCAGTTCCTTTTGCTTCTTCAACAGTAATTACACCATCATTTCCTACAACTTTCATTGCTTCAGCAATAAGTGAACCAATAGCTTCATCATTATTTGCTGAAATTGTAGCAACTTGTTTGATTTTGTCATTATCAGAACCAACTTCAGTTGATAGTTTTTGAAGTTCAGCAACAACAGTCTTTACTGCTTTGTCAATTCCTCTTTTTACATCCATTGGATTAGCACCAGCGGCAACATTTTTAAGTCCAGCAGTAATGATAGCTTGAGCAAGAACAGTAGCTGTTGTTGTACCATCTCCTGCAATATCATTTGTTTTTGATGCAACTTCTTTCACCATTTGAGCTCCCATATTCTCAACTGCATCTTTAAGTTCAATTTCTTTAGCTACAGTTACACCATCTTTTGTTATTTGTGGTGCTCCAAACTTTTTATCTATAACAACATTTCTTCCTTTTGGTCCTAATGTCGCTTTTACAGCGTTTGCAAGTGCATCAACTCCTTTTTTTAGTCGATCTCTTGCTTCTACGTCAAATACTATTTCTTTAGCCATTTTTAATTATTTATGATTATTTTATGATTGCAAAAATGTCACTTTCTCTCATTATTAGATAGTCACTTCCTTCAATTTTTATTTCTGTTCCACTATATTGTCCATACAATACTGTATCACCTTCTTTAACAGTTAATGGTTCATCTTTTTTTCCATTTCCTGCAGCTATTATTGTTCCTTTTTTAGGTTTTTCTTGAGCTGTGTCTGGTATAATGATACCTCCTGCAGTTGTTTCTTCAGCAGCAGCGGGCTCAATAATCACTCTATCAGCGAGTGGAGTTACATTTATTGACATGTTATTTGTTTTTAGTTATTGTAATTAATAAAATTCAGATTGACATTGGACATAAATTGTGCCAATTATTCTGCACTTAAATAGTCAGTCAATATGACTAATAATTGAATTAAATTTAGATTTTTGTCATATCTATTGATGACATGATGACATTCTTTTTATGAATGATTATTCAGGAATATCTAAAGGGGCAATTGGTGTAGATAAGTCAACTGCACCTGTTTGTTCTATTCCAGATTCAACAGTTGCAGAGCTTGACCCAATATTCATTGCAGCTAAAAGGCTAAGAAACCCAATAAGTCCAGCTAATGTCCATGTTGCTTTTTCAATGGTTTCAGTTGATTGAGCTACACCCCCTAGTTGATTTACATTTCCAAACGAAGAGTCTAAACCTCCACCTTTTGAATTTTGTAACAATACAATTATGATTAATAAAATAGCAGCTATTGTTGATATGATCATTAATACAGCACTCATAAAAAATACTTTTTAAATTATAAATTAGTTTTAGAATTAATGTAATTAATTCGGCCTGCAAAGAAAGCTTTTTTTTCTGGATTTTTCAACATCAATTGCTGGTATATTTTTATGGCCTTAGGATAATTACCTTGTTTGATGTGAATTTCAGCCAATGTCTCAGTAACCAATTCATCGTTGTCAATCAAACTTAGTTTTGCAGCTTTTGAAGGTGAAAAAAATTGATCAGAATCTTTTGAATTTCTTTTATTGTTTCTTTCAGACAGACTTTTAAGTAATTGATCTATGTCTTCAATTTGTTTTTTATTTGTTGAGGGGTTTTCAATGTTTAAAGAAATCCATCCTGAAAAAGTCATAGTGCTGTTTTCATCAAATAACGCTAAATCAGGTTTGTCATTAATAGCTAAATTTTCTGAGTCATCTTTAATTGAATCATATTCTTCAATTTCTTGATGGATAGAGCTGTTAATTACAGAATTTATAATATTTTGTTCTAAAAGATCAATGCTTTTTTCCTTAAAATTATCCTTCTCAATATCAGATTCTGTATTGACTTTTTCTATGGTTGAAATTAATTTTTCCTTGTGAATGTAGTTGTATATTACTGAACGATTTGTACAAGTGAAAGCTGCTTTTTTTAATTGTTCAGCATAACCAGTTCGATTCTGAATATGAAGAATTTTTGCAACTAATAATTGTGTTATTCCTGAATAAGGGTGTTTCAATGATAGGTCGTATAGATAATCTAAGTCCTTATCAGATGTGCTCTG
>JBELEU010000183.1:0-4142 GCA_042093455.1 Crocinitomicaceae bacterium
CAATAACAACATCTTGTGAACTACTATTGCTACCAGCACTATTTGAAACAATAAGTTCTACTGTATATGTTCCTGCGTTAGGGTAAGTTGCAGAAACAGAAGGTCCAGTTCCAGTTGTTCCATTTCCAAAGTCCCAATAAGCTGACATATCAGAATTCACCGCAGTAAATTCTATGATATTTGGACTCCCTGAAGATGGAGCATAAGTAAATGCAGCATCATCAGCTGTTGGTGCTGTAACCACTTCACATGTTCCATCATCTTTAGTAGCATCTGGATCATAATTTGTAGCGTTTGGATCAGTGCAACCTTTTTTACCGCAGCTTGCAATAAAAATAGTTAACACAAATAGTAGTAAGTAATTGAATGGTTTTTTCATTTTGTTTTTTTTATTAATAACCTTGATTTTGATTCCAGTTCCCCCCAGCTAGATCAATTTCTACTAGTGGAATTGGAAATAGTTCATTTTTATTTGTGGTAAAATTAGTTATCATGTTGGGTGCTTGTCCTGTCCTGACAAGATCAAAAAACCTATGTCCTTCACAAGATAACTCTAATCTTCTTTCGTTGTATATTTCGTTTATTGTTATTCCATTTAATGAAGGCATGTTAGCTCTTGTTCTTACATTATTTAAGTATTGCGTAGCAAGAGAAGTGTTCCCGCTTTGGAAGTAAGCTTCAGCAGCCATTAAGAGAACATCAGCATATCTTATAGCCCTGTAATTAACGGGGCTAGTTAAATCATTGTCTGGTAATCCAATTTCAGCTTGTCTTTTTATGTATTTGTAATTGTAGTATCCTGTATGTCCACCTCCGCCTTCAGCATAAGTGATAGAAGCTGCATTTGGTTGCGCAGCAATAAACGCATCAATGTCCAAACAAGTTGCATCTCTTCTTAAATCATTTGCATCAAATGCATCATAAAGGTTTTGCGTGGGCAAGTTATAACTGTTCCCATCTCCATAAACAGGACCATTGTATTGTCTTATTCCTTGAAACCCAGGTCCTGCATTACCTTCAAGACATATTAGACAACCGTAGCTTCCACCTTCAAGACCAGAATATTCTACATCAAAAATAGTTTCATTACATCCTTCATTATCTACAAAGAATAGTTTTGAAAAGTCATTGAATAGTCCGTATTGACCTGAATTAATGACTAAATCAAACATTTGTGCAGCTTCAGTCCATTTTTGTTGATATAGGTAAGCTTTTCCAAGAAGAGATTGTGCAGCTCCTTTTGTGGCTTTCCCTTTAGTTGTTGTTGTTAGTTCTAGATTATCTACAGCATAAGACAAGTCACTTTCTATTTGTGCATATACATCAGCTTTAGGAGTTCTTGGTAGCTCTGTTACTTGTTCTACACCAAGTCGTTGATCAATTATTAGAGGAACATCACCAAAGAACTTAATCAATTCAAAGTAATAATAGGCGCGAAGAAATCTTGCTTGTGCAATTATTACGTTTTTACCATCAAAGTCAATTTTATCTTTGTTTTCGGTTATAAAATTGCATCGGGTTATACCTGCGTAGTTCCATCTAAAAATACTTCTAAGCTCGTTATTTACTGCTCCATGAGTCATGGCGTCTATTTGATGTAACCCTTCAGTATCTGTAACGCTTTCACCACCAGCAATGGTGTTGTCAGAAGCAATTTCACTAATCCAAACCGAAAGGAATGTTCCTTGTAAAAGGTCATATGCACCAATTAATGCTCTTTCATAATCACTTTCGTTAGTAAAGAAGTTTTCTGCATCTTGGCTGTAGGGAGGGTCTATATTTAAGAATTTTTTACAGCCAGAAACTGTAATTAATAAACTAAAAAAGGTAATCTCTAAAACCGTTAGTACTTTTCTTTTCATTTTTTAAAATTTTACGATTAAACCTCCCATTATTGTTTTTGCCTGCGGATAAAATCCATAATCTACACCTGCTGAAAGAGTTCCAGTTGTTGCTCCAATATCTGGGTCATAACCCTGATAGTTTGTGATGGTAAATAAATTATTAGTTGAGACATAAAACCGAATTGATTCTGTTTTAAATTTTTGTGTAAACTTTTTAGGTAAAGTGTATCCAACTTGTAAGTTTCTACATCTAAGAAATGAACCATCTTCCACAAAATAATCAGAAAAAACAGTATTTCTTGTTGCTCCTGTAGTTACTCTAGGATGTTCGTTACTTGTATTTTCACCAGACCATCTTCCATAGACATAACTCATTTGATTGGCATAGGGTTGCTGCCTCTCAAAGTTTCTTATAATTTGTTGACCTAGAGCAGCATACATATTTGTTGAAATGTCAAACCCTTTGTAATTTAACGAAAATGCAAAACCGATGTTTAATTTTGGAATAGCAGAACCAATATTTGTTTTGTCTAAATCATCATTAAAACTAATTATGCCATCACCATTTTGATCTACAAATATTAAATCACCTGGTTGAGCCCCCTCTTGAGTTACATCTGCATTGTCTATTTGTTCTTGGTTTTGAAATATACCATTGGTTTGGTAGCCATGAAAATATCCTATTGAATTGCCAACCTCAAATCTTGTTGCTACATTACCTCCAACTCCAAAATTGGCTCCAGGTATGAAATCAACTCCCTCAGGAACTTTCATAACCTGATTCTTAATAGTTGTTAGATTAAGATTTACATTGTATTTTAATTCTCTTTTGGAATCTGATTGGTAACCAAGCTCTAATTCAAACCCTTTGTTTGAAACATCTCCAGCATTTATTATGGGGGGGGAACCTCCAGGTCCATATGACCCAAGTACACCTGAAACATCAGGCTGAAATAATAAATTATAAGTATTTTTAGTAAAGAAATTCATGGTAACATCAATTGCTTTAAACAATTCCATATCCAAACCAATATTTAGTTGTCTAGTTGTTTCCCATTTTAAATCAGGGTTTGCAGCTCTTCCAAGAGCAACTCCAGACGTAATAATATCATTAAAAACATAAACCCCTTCACCATCTAGCAATGCTCTATATGCAAAATTGGAAATTTGATCATTTCCAGAAACACCGTAACTGGTTCTTAGTTTTAGAAAATTAAATGTTTTAGAATTGTAAAAGTCTTCATCAGAGATTATCCAACCCCCAGAAACTGTAGGGAAAAAACCAAAACGATTATTTTCTCCAAATTTTGTAGAACCGTCACGTCTTATAATTGCAGAAAGTAGATACTTGTATTGGTAATTGTATTCAGCTCTTAAGAAGGTTGATAATAACCTTTCCTCGAATTCATAAGACCCAACGTTATTCAAGAATCCACCTGGAGCTAAATTTGCAGAGATATCTGCAAAATCAATGGAATTATTTGGTATGTTATAAGCTGTTCCATTTAAAACTTCCCCTCGTCTTTTAAATACTGATGTTCCTAAAGTGGCTTTAACATTGTGATCGTTATTAAATACATGGTTGTAATTTATGAAGCCTTCATAATTTAAATCTAAATAAGTTGCTCTTTGTTCATAGACACTTGCACCTCTTTCAATAAAAGTTGAATCAGCAATTTCGACAAGAACTGGATCTAAATCAGCATTTGCTGCAGTATTTGCATATTTACCTGGTCCAAACCAAGCTAATGGGCTAAATGATTTGTTGTCTACTAGAGCATAGTTATAACTTAATCTATTGGTAAAAGTAAAATCTTCATTGAATTTGTAACCAAGCTCTTGTTTGCCTACAAGTTTATTTACTAGAGCTTGATTATGGGTGTTTATTATTTGTGCCACAGGGTTAATAATATCACTAACTTCTTCTAAATAGCTGTAATGATCATTTTCAATTACTGGATCAGTTGGAAAAGCATTTATAGTATTGTAAAGCACGGACCCTATGCCATTCTCGGGCAATGTGCTTCTACTTTCATGTGTAAATAAAAAGATACTACTTAGAGTCAATTTTTCAGACAAATCAGTTGTGACGTTTACCCTTCCGTTGTAACGTTCAAAATTAGCTTTAGCTCCTCCTACTATGCCATCTTGAGAATAATAAGATCCACCAATAGAGTAAGTAGAATTTTCAGTACCACCTGTTATACCTAGATTATAACTTGCTAAAGGAGCTCTTTGAAAAATAGTATCCTGCCAGTTTGTGCCAATTCCAAGGGCTTCATTTTGAAATGGTCTTGG
>JBELEU010000184.1:0-4123 GCA_042093455.1 Crocinitomicaceae bacterium
TGGACCACATGTGGCGCGTATCATTATGGAGTTCTTGGTGTTTCAGTGACTGATTATTTTGTTTATGCAATTTTTAATTGGCTAAGTCCAATTACGACATTAATTTATGCAGCTCTAATGATAAAAATTAAGATGATATCAAATCATAAATTTTAATTAAAAAATTCATTCTTGCAGAAATGATTGTTAAATTGCAAACTATTATTCAACAAGTTGCTAATGAAGCATATTTTTTCATTTTCAAAAAGTAAAGAAAAGAAAGAACTTTCTAGTGCTAAAAGATTGTTTATTGGCAGCTCACTCATAATCTTATCACTTTTTTTATTTATATCATTTGTTTCATACTTTTTTACAGGTGAAATTGATCAAAGCAATCTAGCTGACTTTACAGATATTAGCGTATCAAATTCAAACTCTTTAGGTAAAATTGGTGCAATAATTAGTGATTTTTTTATTTATAAAGGATTTGGTGTTAGCTCCATAATCTTTTCATTTTTAATTTTTATAAGTGCATTAAAAATATTACTGGATCTTAAAAAAAGAAACATTACGAAAAATTGGCTTTGGGGTTTTTACTTAATTTTCCTTTTTTCATTATTTTTTGGGGTTGCAGATAACGGAAATATATATTCGGGGATTATAGGATACGAAATAGTAAACTTTTTGGATATATATATAAGCTACTTAGGCATAAGTTTTTTATTAATTTTCATGTCTCTTGTCTATCTTACATTTAGGTTAAAATTCGGAGTAAATGATGTTCTAAAAATTCTAAAATATTTTCAAAACATAAATTTCAAAACATATAAAAACTCCGATGTAACAAATGAATTTTCAGAAGAGAATTTTACTGCAGAAATAGTTGATGAAATTGATGAAGTTGAAATTAATCAAGAACTTGAAGAAGAATTATCAGAAGAAGAAACCATAAAAGAACCCCCTGCTGTAAAAGAAGATGGTGCAACAGATAAAGTAGGTATTGTAGTTGAAAAGATATTTGAAGAAAAATCTGAAATTGATAATCTATCTGATAAGTTAGTTGATGATTTTGGACAATTCGACCCGAAGCTAGAACTTAGCAAATTTCAATTTCCCAAGCTTGGATTGTTAAAGCAATACGATTCTGAAAAAATTACTATTGATAAAGACGAACTTGAAGAAAATAAAAATAGGATTGTTGAAACACTAGGTAATTATAATATTTCAATTTCAAATATTAAAGCTACGATTGGGCCTACTGTTACTTTATATGAAATAATCCCTGATGCCGGGGTAAGAATTTCTAAAATAAAAAATCTTGAAGATGATATTGCTTTATCACTTGCAGCTCTGGGAATTAGAATTATAGCTCCAATTCCTGGAAAAGGAACAATAGGTATAGAAGTGCCAAATAAAAAACCAACAGTGGTTTCAATGCATTCAGTTATTTCAGCTGAAAAATTTCAAAAATCTGAAATGGAACTTCCAGTAGCTATTGGTAAAACGATTAGTAATGAAACACTTGTATTTGATTTAGCTAGGATGCCACACTTATTAATGGCTGGTGCAACAGGACAAGGAAAATCTGTTGGGTTAAATGCAGTTTTAACATCCCTACTCTATAAAAAACACCCAGCTGAGGTAAAGTTTGTTTTAGTCGATCCTAAAAAGGTTGAATTAACACTATATAACAAAATTGAAAGACATTATCTTGCTAAACTTCCTGACTCAGATGAAGCGATAATAACGGATAACAAAAAAGTTATAAATACATTGAATTCTCTATGTATAGAAATGGATAACAGGTATGAACTGCTAAAAAATGCCGCTTGTAGAAATATTGTTGAGTACAATAAAAAATTTAAAGACAGAAAGCTGAATCCAAATGATGGACACCAATTCCTTCCTTACATTGTACTAGTTGTTGATGAGTTTGCTGATTTAATTATGACTGCAGGAAAAGAAGTAGAAACTCCAATTGCAAGATTAGCTCAATTAGCAAGAGCCATAGGGATTCACTTAATTATTGCTACACAAAGACCGTCTGTAAATGTAATTACTGGTGTTATTAAAGCAAACTTCCCAGCAAGAATTGCATTTAGGGTAACATCAAAAATTGACTCACGAACAATTCTGGATGGATCTGGTGCTGATCAATTAATTGGACGAGGAGATATGCTCTTTACACAAGGAAATGAATTGATAAGAATTCAATGTGCATTTGTAGATACACCTGAAATTGAAGTTTTAACAGACTTTATTGGGTCTCAAAAAGCCTACGCTACTGCACATCAATTACCAGAGTATATAGGTGAAGAAGGTGGCACAAATCTTGATGTCGATATTGAAGACAGAGATAAGTTGTTTAGAGAAGCTGCAGAGGTTTTAGTTATTGCACAACAAGGATCTGCGTCCCTTCTACAAAGAAAACTTAAACTAGGCTACAATAGAGCTGGAAGATTAATTGACCAATTAGAAGCTGCTGGTATTGTAGGCCCTTTTGAAGGTAGCAAAGCAAGACAAGTTCTAGTCTCTGACTTACAAGCTCTGGACAACCTATTAGAAAATGAATAAATAATGATTATGAAAAAGATTTTACTATTAATTTTAGGATTATATACGATGCTGAGTTACTCGCAGGGTAATTCAGAAGCTGAATTGTTGTTAAATAAAGTTTCTGAAAACATCAAAAACTATGAGAACATATATATTAATTATGCATATACTCTGCAGAATATCGAAGAAGATATAAATCAAACAAATAACGGAAGTTTTGTTACTGAAGATGAAATGTGGAGATTTGAAATGCTTGGTATTACAAGAATATTTGATGGAAATAAATTATACTCGATTAGTCCTGATGACGAAGAGGTAACCATTTCTAGTCAAGACCCAGAAGATGAAACAACAATCACCCCAAATAAAATGTTATATTTTTATGAGGAAGGATACTATTTTGAAATGGATGAATCGAGATTTGTCGGAAATGGTCAATTCAGAAAAAAAATTCAATATGTAAAACTAATTCCTAAGGATTCTGAAGCAGAAATAAAATATATTTTACTTGGAATTGACACAGAATTCAATCAAATATATGAGGTTATCGAAACTGGAAAAAACGAAACTGTTACAACCATATCTATTGTTGATTTTGAGTTTAATCTACCACTTGACAGTAAGCTTTTTATTTTTGATGAGGAAAAGTACCAGGACTACTATATGAATATATTAGATTAGATTATTGAAAATTCTAGATCTCTACATATTTAAATCTTATTTAAAAACATTAGCCAGCACGTTCTGCATATTAATGTTAATTTTTTTACTACAGTCAGTTTGGCTTTATATATCGGAACTGGCAGGAAAAGATCTTGAATTAGACATAATACTACAATTTTTAATTAATGTGTCTCCAAGACTTGTAATTTTGGTATTACCGCTAACAATACTGCTTTCAAGCATAATGGTTTTTGGAAGCCTTTCAGAAAATTACGAGTTTGCAGCGATGAAAGCAAGTGGTATTTCACTTCAAAGATCAATGAAGAGCTTAATATTCTTCACTTTTATTCTTGGAGTTGTTACTTTTTACTTTTCGAATAATATTGCTCCAATAGCTGAGTATAATTTTCACAATTTGAGAAAAAATATTTCTAAGGTTAAACCTTCAATGGCTATAGCTGAAGGACAGTTTAGTCAAATTGGAGACTATAATATCAAAGTGAAAAATAAATATGGAAATGAAAGCAAACTTTTAGATGAAGTGATTATTCATCAAAAGAAAAATAAACCTGGAAATTTTACAGTAATCAAATCAAAAAAAGGTGAAATTATTTCTGAAGAGAACTCTGATATTTTACAGCTTAAACTTTATGATGGAAATTATTATGATGAGGTTATTTCTGAAGATTATTCAAAAAAAATTAAAAAACCTTTTGTTAAAAGCTATTTTAAAGAATACCTAATAAATATTGATATAGCCTCCATCAATGATGTAGACTTTAGTCAAGAAGACGACGTAAATAAACACTCAATGATGAAGGTTAACGAATTAAGCTCTGCAATTGACTCTCTTTCGAAGAAAAAAATTGAGGATCTAGATGTTATAAGTTCTAAGATGTTTAACAGGTCAAATTTTAAAACAATT
>JBELEU010000185.1:0-4112 GCA_042093455.1 Crocinitomicaceae bacterium
CATTATATTGTAGGTACTGCCATACTGTTTGGATAAGTAATATGCCATGCACATAGCTCCACCTGAAACACCTATTATATATTTAAAGGGATAAAATTTTGTTGCAATAAAGGCATCTAACACTCCAGATGTAAATATTGAGCGTAAAGTTCCTCCTTGAATTACCAATCCAACTTTAATTCTTGGATTTAAAATAGATTTACGCATAAATAATTAAAAATAAAAGTTTGAAATTTATATATTTAGGAAATTAAAAAAAATAACTATGTCTTTTCAAAATCGTCTCAAAGAATTTTTTACTAAATACGATCCAGATCGTTTATACTTAGCTTCAAAAATTGCCAGAACTTTCAGAGGAGATGAAGACACTGTCTTTAATAGGTTAGAAGAGATTTATAAAAACGGTGGACCAAGTAAGTTAACTTACAAAGAATTAGCACCTAAGCCTTCAACCAAGAAACATGAAGTTCATGATGAAATTCTTGATCCTACAGATCCTTCAGTTGATAATTCAGAACCTGTAAAGAAAAAAGGGAAAGCTAAAAAGTTTATTCTTATAATTTTAATTCTTGCTGCTCTTGGCGGTGGTGGTTTTTACGGTTACACTACCTTTTTAGCTGGAAATGATTCTGGATCTGATGAAACTCATGTCTCTGATGACGGTGGCCATGGTGATGGAACGCACGTTTCTGATGATGGTGATCATGGTGATGGAGCACACGAATCTAATTCTGCTGATAGTCATGGTGATACTCACGAAGCTTCTTCAGATATTCATGAATCTATTGATACAACACATGTCGAACACATTGAAAACATTGATTCTACTATTCAAGATTTGAAAGATGCTGCCGAGGCATTACATGTTTTAGGCATGTAATTAAGGGTTTATTCTGTGAGGGTCGATGTTTCTATCTTCAATCTGATCTTTTATAAATTCCATTTGAAGTGAGATAGCAAGCATAAGCTTATCGTTTTTTTGTAGCCATTTTTGAGATTCTGCATATGAATCTGCACTTCTTGCTACATGAAACAATAACATAAAATTATTTTTCTGTAACCAAACCAGAGCTTCCTCTTTCCCTTCTGTGCCTTCAATTGTTGCCAAAAGATGAGGAAAGCCATTGTTGAACAACCATTTTCTAGAACTTTTATCATTGTTTAATGCAAAACAAAAAACACCAAGTTCTTTAAATTGACTTTTCATTAACCAGGATCTGATTTCTTCATTTCCAGAAAGGGCTTCTTTAAAGGCTATCAATACTTTATTAGGGTAAGCTACTGAATTTAATGTCAAATTATTTTTCATAACCTTTTAGCATAATCTTAATTACATCTTGTGCAGCTTGAGAAATGTTTGTACCAGGACCAAAAATTGCAGCAACTCCATCATTAAAAAGAATATCGTAGTCTTTTTTAGGAATTACACCACCTACAACAACCATTATATCTTCTCTCCCTAAATCATTTAGTGCTTTAATTACAGCAGGTACCAGTGATTTATGACCTGCAGCTAAAGAGGATATTCCTAAAATATGAACATCGTTTTCTACGGCTTGTTTTGCTGCTTCTTCGGGGGTTTGAAATAATGGCCCAATATCAACGTCAAAACCTATGTCTGCAAATGAGGTTGCGACTATTTTAGCCCCTCTGTCATGACCATCTTGTCCCATTTTTGCAATCATGATTCGAGGTCTCCTTCCTACTATATTTTCAAATTCTTTTGCTAGGCTAAAAGCATCGTTATAGTTTTTATCGTTCATAAGTTCTGATGAGTAAATTCCTGATATAGTTCTTATCGTTGCTTTATATCTTCCAAATGTTTTTTCTAATGCAGATGAAATTTCGCCAAGTGTAGCTCTGTGTTTTGCAGCTTCAACAGCAAGTTCTAGTAAATTACCTTTACCAGTTGCTGCACATTGTTCTAAATTTGCTAAAGCAGTAGATACACTTGTTTTATTTCTATTTAATTTAGTTGTTTTAAGTCTATTTATTTGAGATGACCTGACCTCAGTATTATCAATCTCAAGTGTATCAATTTCAGTTTCGTTTCCTGAAATGTAAGAGTTTACACCAATTATCATTTCTTTTCCACTGTCAATCCTAGCTTGTCTTTTAGCAGCAGCCTCTTCAATTTTCATTTTAGGAAGACCAGTTTCTATTGCTTTAGTCATTCCACCAAGTTGTTCTACTTCCTCTATTAATTTCCAAGCTTTAGTGGCAATTTCGTCAGTAAGTTTTTCAACGTAATAAGAACCTCCCCAAGGATCAATTGATTTTGTTATCGCTGTTTCATGTTGAATAAAAAGTTGAGTATTTCTAGCAATTTTAGCTGCATGTTCACTCGGTAATGCAATTGCTTCATCTAATGAATTGGTATGTAGAGATTGTGTTCCACCTTGAACGGCAGATAGTGCTTCAATACATGTTCTTGCAACATTGTTGTACGGATCTTGTTCTGTTAAACTCCAACCCGAAGTTTGACAATGTGTTCTAAGAGCCATCGATTTTGGGTTTTTAGGATTAAATTTTTTAATAATTTTTGCCCATAATAACCTTGCGGCTCTCATTTTTGCTATTTCCATGAAATGATTCATACCAATTCCCCAGAAAAAGGAAAGTCTTGGGGCAAAATCGTCAATAGCTAAACCTGCATCTATGCCTTTTTTTACATATTCTAATCCATCTGCAAGAGTATAAGCCAATTCTAACTCAGCGCTAGCACCTGCTTCATGCATATGATATCCTGAAATACTGATTGAGTTGAATTTCGGCATATTTTTAGAGGTGTATTTGAAAATATCTCCTATTATCTTCATGCTTGGAGTCGGTGGATATATGTATGTATTCCTGACCATGAATTCTTTTAGAATATCATTTTGAATCGTTCCAGTTAATTCATTCAATTTCACACCTTGTTCCATTGCTGCTACAATATAAAAGGCCATTATTGGTAAAACAGCCCCATTCATAGTCATCGATACAGACATGCTGTCCAAAGGGATGTTGTCAAATAAGAGTTTCATGTCTTCAACTGAATCAATTGCAACACCTGCTTTTCCAACATCTCCAAAAACTCTTGGATGATCAGAGTCATATCCTCTATGTGTTGCAAGGTCAAAAGCAACAGATAGACCTTTTTGACCAGCAGCTAAATTTTTTCTGTAAAAAGCATTTGAGGCTTCAGCTGTACTAAAGCCTGCATATTGTCTAATGGTCCAAGGCCTAAGAACATACATTGAAGAATAGGGACCTCTTAGATAGGGTGGAAGTCCAGCAACATAATTGATGTGATTAATATCTTGAATATCTTCTAGGTCATAAAAATTTTGTATTGGTATTTGTTCGTTGTTTTCCCAATTTAATTTTTCTTTTTCTGCAGTCTTATTAAACTCAGATAGGTCTATATTTTCAAAGCTTAATCTTTTCATGCAAACATGTTTAAGTTAAATGGGTTAAAACCTTTCAAATCAATATCTTTATTGAAGTCTAATGGGATATCTGAATATTTATTAAAACCAATGATATTGGTTTCGTTTTTTTGTAATGAATTAACCATGTTTTTTTTGTTCAATTCACATTTATTATGTGCTTCTGAACTTTTCAAGTAATTGATCCAACCTCCACCTTTTTCAATAGTTAAAAAGAGTTCCCATGATTTTTCAATTATACTTTTAGTTATTGACTCTATATAGTAAGACCCTTTTGCAGGATCAGACACTTTATCTAAATGACTTTCTTCTTTTAAAATTAAAGCAATATTTGTAGAGATATTCTTTGAATACTCTTCATTTGAATTCCCATTTAGATAATCAGTAATTTCAATGGAATCACATCCGCTATTCATTGCAGTCATGTAAGAAGTTGTAAACCTCATTAAATTACTTTCTTTATCCAAAGGATTAAAAAAAGCATTGTTATTTACACATTCAATATCAATATTGATAGCTATTTCATGGTGTTTGAAAATTTGTTGTAACAAGAAACGCAATGCTCTTATTTTTCCCAATTCAATTAAGTATTTTGGAGAAACAGCAACTCTAATAATTAATTTGTTTGGATAGTTTTGTTTGCTAGCTTTTAGTATTTCAATGTATTCATTTGTATGAGCC
>JBELEU010000186.1:0-4078 GCA_042093455.1 Crocinitomicaceae bacterium
ACCATGGGTAAGTCATAATCAGTAATTTCAATATTTGAAGAGTTGTATACGGATTGATAAATTTTATAGGTTAAAAGTAAATTTTCACCTATGTAAGGTTTTGATTTAGAAGCACTTATTCTAGCAAATAAATTTTTATTTTTTGGTGAAGCTTGAGGTTGTCTATTCTTATTTTGTTGAGATTGGCTATTAGAGTTTGATGTTTGTTGATTTTCTTTAACAAGAATATTTATAACATCTGTTTTGTATTCTTTATTGTTATAATTTACTGTAATGGATTCAATTGGTAATGTCCCTGATTTTTTTGGAGACAATAAGAAAGTAGATTTGTATTCACTCTTAGATTCTATTTTTCCATTTATAAATGTTGTTTGACTAGACTGACTTGTATAGGGTCCCTGAACGATGTTGAAGTTTGATAAAGTTAAGTTTCTTAATCCAATTCTTTGATTAGATTCAACAATGAACTTCACATATTCGTTTTGAGAAATTTCATTGGTATTTACGTATGCACTGAAATTAAAATCTTGTCCAAAACTGTGCACGGGTAAAATAAAAAGTAATATGTATAATAATCTGGTCATCAACTTTACCAATCTTTAGATTTACTTGCTTTTTTTTGATCTCCTTTTTGACGATTAACTTTCAATAATACTTTTTCTTCATCACTATTAATAGCATCTAAGTATTTTAATGCTTGCTTTTGCTCCATTGATGGTTTTTCTTGACCTTGTTTGGGAGGTTGTTTTGGTTCATTCTCTTTATTACTCTCTTTGGGTTGTTGTTTGTCTTTGCTTTTGTCTTTTTCTCCTTTTTCCTTTTGATCTTTATTTTCTTGGTCCTTGTTTTTTTGATCTTGGTTTTCTTGATTTTTATTTTCTTGGTCCTTGTTTTTTTGATCTTGGTCTTTGTTTTCTTGGTCTTTGTTTTGTTGGTCTTTGTTTTCTTGATTTTTGTTTTCTTGATCCTTGTTTTGTTGGTCTTTGTTTTCTTGCTGCTTAGCAATTTTCATTGCATGAGAAAGGTTGAATCTTGTGTCAGAATCTTTAGAATTTAATCTTAGAGATTTTTTATAGCTTTCAATTGATTTTGTTAAACTTTCTTGATTTTTGTTTTTTTCGTAGTCATTGAAATAGCTATTCCCGATATTGTAAAGTGCTTCGGCTTTCTCTCTATCATTTCTAGTTTTATTTAAGTATTCATTGTAGTAGTAATTTGCTTCTTCAAATTCATCGTTCATGAAAGATGCATTGCCAGCGTTGAAAATGCTAATGTTGTTACTAGTATCTAATTTATTTGCTGAATTATATTTTTCAATAGATGCGTCATATTCTCCATTTTCATAGCTTTTGTTTGCTTCAGAAAGAGCAAATTTGCTATCAATGTTTTGCGCATTGCTAACCCAACAAATTAAAGTCATCAATATTATTAAAAAGCTATATCTCATCAATTAAATAATTTTGTTTTACTTTCAATTTCACCTCTTTTTTCTCGAATTAATATGTTAATTAGTAAAAGTAAAAGTCCAGAATTCAAAAACCATTGAAATTGGTCATTATAAGTTGAGAATCTCTCTTTTGTAAGAGTTGATTTTTCTATTTTTTTTATCCTATCTAATAATTTCTTTAGTTTTAAATCTAACCCTTGGGCTCTTACATATGTTCCGTCTCCAGCTTGGGCAATGTTTATTAAATTCCTTTCATTTAGTTTACTTAAAACAGTTTGGTTGTTTTCATCTTTCATGATGCCAATTTTTTTTGAGTTTCTAACAATTGGAACTGGGACACCCTTTGTTGAACCCATTCCAATAGTACAAGTTATAACTCCATTTTCAGCGGCATTTTCAGCAGCATCTATTGCTTGTTCTTCATGATCCTCTCCGTCTGAAAGTATTATTATAGCTTTGTTTGTTTTTCTTGTAAAGTCAAATGAACTCATGCATTGATCTATTGCATTTCCAATATCTGTTCCTTGAGATGATATCATTTCAGTTTGAATACTCTTAAGAAATAGTTTTGCTACAAAATGATCTGGTGTTATGGGAAGTTGTTTGTATGCTTCCCCTGCAAATACAACAATACCAACATGATCTCCACGTAGCTGATCTAGTAATCTGCTTATTCCAATTTTAGCAATTTTCAAACGATTGTACCCTTCAACAATATCTTCAGCTAACATACTCTTGCTAACGTCTAATGCAATCATTATGTCAATTCCTTTTGATTCTGCTGTTCTTTCATTTTCACCATACTGAGGATTGGCAAATGCAATGATAACAAGTCCAATTCCAATTCTAAAAAGCAAAAATTTAACAATTGATCTAGAGTTTGAAAATCCTTTAAAAATTGTTTCTGCGACATTCGGAGCAACATATTTTTTTAACGCCTTAGTTTTCCATCTTCGGTTTAGAAACCATCCTATATCAATTACTGGAATTACAAGAAATGCCCAAAGAAATTTCGAGTGTTGAAACCTAAATTCTTCAACATTTTCAATCAGATAATTAAGTGTCAGATATCCTAGCGACCAAAATAATATTTCAGTTATTACAACTGTTATAACTGCACTTGAATTTTGAAGATGATATTTTTCAGGTTCGTTTTTCAAGAAATACTTTTAAAAATAAGTTTTGATAGTATAAATTCTAAGCAAAATGCTATTAAGCCCAGAGCTATAAATAAATATGCTTCTTCAGGTAAATCAATTTCGTATTCAATGGTTTTGATTTCTGCGGTTTCTAATTTGTTGATTTCTTTGTATATAGCTTTCAGTTTTTCATTGTTAGTTGCTCTGAAATATTTTCCTCCGGTTTGAGAGGCAATTTCTTTTAATGTAACTTCATCAATTTCAACATCAACAAAGTCATATATGTATTTTCCACTAAATGGGTCAATGGCTACAGGTGTTTTAGCTTTACCGTTTGTACCAACTCCTATCGTATAAACTCTTATGCCTAACTCTTTTGCCATATCAGCTGCATTTAAGGGATGAACCTTTCCATGAGTGTTGACTCCGTCAGTTAAAAGAATAATAACTTTACTTGGAGATGAACTTTCTCTTAATCTGTTTATGGCTGTTGCTAATCCCATACCTATAGCTGTTCCTTGCTCAACTATTCCTTGTTCAGCATTTTCAATCAATTCAATAAGAATTTTTCTATCTGATGTAAGTGGACATTGAGTATATGCTTCGCCTTCAAAAATAACCAATCCAACACGATCATTTTTTCGATCTTCAACAAACTCTTTGGCTAAATCTTTAGACGCTTCAAATCTATCGGGTGAAAAATCTTTAGCCATCATACTGCCTGACGCATCCATTGAAATAATTATGTCAATTCCTTCTTTGAATATTTGTTGACTATCAGCAGCTTCTAAATTAATCTGTGGTCTAGCGCTAGCAAATATTAAAAAAGTTATTCCAAGCATTTTAAGTATGAATTTGCTGTGGTTAAGCCACTTGCCGTAATTGCTTTCAACGCCATCAAAGAATTTTAGTGATGCTGTTTTTAAAGAAGCATTTTTTGGTTTTTTGCTGATAAAATGATGAGCAAGTAATATTGGAACAATCAATAAAAACCAAAGTATCCAGCTGTCGTGAAAATGATATGTATTGAACCAATTAAACATTGTTTTTTTCTTGTTTTAAAGGGAGTTCTTCAATATCATTTCTCTCATTTTCAATTAGGCTTTTAATCATTTTAAAGGATTCTACATTGTCTTTTTGAATAGGGATTATTTTCGCAAATTTTACTTCATCTGAAACTGTGAAGAAGTGATGAATGTTTTGATGTATTTCTTTGCTGATGTTTTTCCATGTCAGGCTATTTAAAATTTCATCACTTGTTTTCTCAAATGTTGATATTTCGTACCTGTCTTCAAGGAATTCCCATAATATTACAGATAAATCACTATAGTATTTTTTATACTTTCCATTTTGCCAATATTTTTTTTCTTCTAGAGTTTTGAGGTTTTCTAAAAGAGTAATTGAAACTGGTATTTTTTCTTCTTCAACGATTTTATTTGGCTTGTTGATCCAATACCTAATCAAGAGTAATACAAATGCTATTAATATAATG
>JBELEU010000187.1:0-4066 GCA_042093455.1 Crocinitomicaceae bacterium
TGGAAAAAATTATTGCAATTGATTTTGGTTTAAAAAGAACAGGATTAGCTTATTCTGATGATTTTATTCCTATAGCACATCCACTTAAAACTGTTCCGACACAATTGCTTTGGGACTTTTTAAATAAGTTTTTTTCAGAAAATACTGTTAATACAGTTGTTCTAGGTTTTCCAAAAAAATTAGATGGGTCTTCAACAGACTCAACCCCACACGTGATGGGTTTTAAAAGAAAGTTGAAAAGAGAGTTTCCGGAAAAAAATATAGTAATGTTAGATGAAAGGTTTACATCAAAAATTGCAAAGCAAAGTTTGATTTTATCTGGTGTTAGTAAAAAGAAAAAAAGAGAAAAAGGAATTTTAGATGAAATTGCTGCGGTTATTTTATTACAAGATTATTTATCAACTTTATAGAAGTTATTTGAAAAGATAAATAACCTCGTCCTTTTTTTTCATCAGATAGTGTTCTCGTGCAAACTTTTCTAGTTCATCTTTATTAGTGGTTAGTTGATGCATTTTTTCTTTTACTTGCTGAATTTCATTTTCCTTGTTAATATTCTGTGTTTCAATCTTCTTAAGTTCAGATTTCATGTTAAAAAGATTAAATACACTAGTGTCTTCAAAAATGAACAGAAACAGTACTAAGGTGAGTGAAGTATAGAAATACCTGTTTTTAAGAATTTTCAAATGTTTTTTCACGCTTTAAAAATAGTATTTTAAGTTTTGCTGATGTTTGATTAAGTACTTATCTTTTAAACACATTATTGTTGGCTCTACATAGTGACTAATAATCATGTTCTAAGAATTTTTGACCTGTTTTTATTTCAAATCAGACATTATGGCATATGGTTTTCGTTCATTCCTAGATGGCACATACTTTGCTATTAATTTTTAAAAATTAGAAAATGCAAAAAGGAACAATAAATGTACAATCGGAAAATATTTTCCCAATAATTAAGAAATTTTTATATTCTGACACTGAAATATTTGTCAGAGAATTGGTTTCAAATGCTGTTGATGCATCACAGAAGCTCATTACATTGTCTTCTGCTGGAGAAGTCAAAGGAGAAGTTAAAGATCTTAAGGTTAGTGTTATTCTTGATGCTAAGAAAAAGACTTTAACTATTAGAGACAACGGAATTGGAATGACCTCTGATGAAGTAAATAAATACATTAACGAGGTTGCATTCTCTGGAGCTGAAGAATTTTTAGAAAAATACAAGGACAAAGATCCTAAATCAATAATTGGTCATTTTGGACTTGGTTTCTATTCTTCTTTTATGGTTTCAGAAAAAGTTCAAATTCAAACTAAATCATTCATAGAAGGTTCGGAGGCTGTTCAGTGGGAATCTAATGGGGACCCAACTTTTGAACTTAAAAACATTACCAAAGATGAAGTTGGAACAGATATCATTCTCCATATTGATAAAGATTCTAAAGAATTTCTAGAAGAAAATAGAATCCAAGAAATCTTAAATAAATACTGTAAGTTTTTACCAGTTGAAGTTGTTTTTGGAACCAAGCAAGAATCAATCGATGATCCAAAGGGTAAAAAAGACAAAGATGGAAACTTTGAAAAAATATCAATTGATGTTCCTAATATCATTAACAATACGAAGCCAGCATGGATTAATAAACCTGTTGATTTAAAAGATGAAGATTATAAATCATTTTACAATGAATTATATCCTTTTACTGAAGAACCATTATTCCATATTCATTTAAATGTTGATTATCCGTTCAACTTGACGGGTATTTTATATTTCCCACGATTAAAAAACCAAATTGAATTACAAAAGAATAAAATTCAATTGTATAGTAATCAAGTATTTATTACGGATTCGGTTGAAAATATTGTTCCTGAGTTTTTAACATTACTCCATGGTGTAATAGATTCTCCAGATATTCCTTTAAACGTTTCAAGATCTTATTTACAAAGCGATAGTAACGTTAGAAAAATATCAAACCATATCACTAAAAAAGTTGCCGACAAGCTTTCTGGAATGTTTAAGAAGAACAGAGAAGACTTTGAAAAGAAATGGGATGATATCCAAGTTTTTATTCAGTATGGTATATTAACGGATGAAAAGTTTAATGAAAAAGTTAAATCTTTCAATTTATTAAAGAATACTGATGGTAAATACTTTACTCCAGAGGAATACAAAGAGAAGGTAAAAGCTGCACAAACAGACAAGAACGATAAATTAGTATGCCTATATACTCATGATGCTGATGAACATCATTCATTAATTAAAAATGCTAACGATAAAGGTTATGATGTAGTTATTTTAGATGGTCCATTAGCATCACATTACATAACAAAAGCAGAACAAGAAATGGGAGTTTCTTTTGCTAGAGTTGATGCGGATACAATAGATAATATTATAGCTAAAGATGAAGAAATCCCTTCTAAATTGACAAAAGAGCAAGAGGAATCACTTCAACCAATATTTGAACAAACTGTTGAAAAAGAAAAATTTGTAATTCAAGTTGAAAGTTTAAGCGAGTCAGAAAAGCCAGTTTTAATAACTCAGAGTGAATTCATGCGAAGAATGAAGGAGCAACAAGCTGTTGGAGGAGGAATGAATATGATGGGTAACTTGCCTGAGATGTTTAATCTAGTTGTTAATTCAAATCATCCATTAACCTCAAAAATTGTTGAGTCAAAAGGGAAAAAACAATCGGCTTTAGCTAAACAAGCTGTTGATCTTGCATTGTTATCTCACGGTTTATTAAAAGGAAAAGATCTTTCTGAGTTTGTTGAAAGAAGTTTTGATTTAATTAAAAGTTAAAATTTAGTGTTTAACATAGGATTTGGTGGCTTAATAGGCAGTATTGTTGGTTTTCTAGCAACCAGAAGCATATTTGGTTCAATAATTGGATATTTTATTGGGTCTGCTTTTGATCGTGTAAAAACAACAGGTTCTTCTTCCAGAAATTCTGGAAGAAGTTACCGTCAATACGATGCAAATTATTACACTTCAAGGTTAAGTCAGAATGATTTTGCTACTGCTCTTTTAATTCTTTCTGGAGCAGTTATGAAAGCTGATGGTAAAATTTTAAAATCGGAGCTTGAGTATGTAAAGCAGTTTTTTAAGCAACAATTCAGTGATCAATTAGCATCAAAATACATAAGTGATTTCAAATCTATTCTCGAAAAAGATTTTAATCTTTCTGAAGTCTGTCAAACTATTTCTTCAGTGATGCCTCTTCAACAAAGACTGTTGTTGATTCAATATCTTTTTGGCGTTGCTCAAGCAGATGGTCATGTATCTTCTAAAGAGGTTGAATTAATTAATAGAATAGCTAACTTTTTTAACATTTCATCAGTTGAATTTAACCAATTGAAATCCATGTTTTACAAGGATGCTGCAAATGCTTACAAAGTTTTGGGTATTACAAAAGAAAACACAAACGATGAAGTAAAAAAAGCATACAGAAAAATGGCTGTAAAACACCATCCGGATAAATTTTCTCAATTGGGTGAAGAACAACAATTGGCTGCTAAAGAAAAGTTTCAAAAGATTCAAGAAGCATATGAAACAATCAAGAAGGAGAGAGGCTTTAAATAAAAACATTAAATGAAAGAATTTATCCAAGTTTTTCTAAAACCTTGGGGTGTCCTTTTCCTTATTGTTCTGTTGTGGGTCATTCATTTTTTCAATGTAAAATATAACTTAAACTTATCGCAATTTGGAGTTTATCCAAGAACAGTTGGCGGATTGTTTGGTATTATCACTGCCCCTTTGGTACATTCCTCAGATGGTTATAACCATCTACTAAATAACTCGATTCCTTTATTAATTATGGGTTGGGCCTTGTTTTATTTTTATCGTCCAATAGGCATTAAAATATTTTTTCTTTCTTGGATAGTAACAGGTTTTTTTGTGTGGATTTCTGCAAGACCATCATTTCATATTGGAATGAGTGGAGTTTTGTATAGTTTATTGTTCTTTATTTTTTTTAGTGGGGTTTTTAGATCGGATAGTCGATTGTTGACCTTAGCCCTTTTTGTTGTTTTTCTATATGGAAGTATGATTTGGGGGATATTTCCCTACGACTGGTCAATA
>JBELEU010000188.1:0-4051 GCA_042093455.1 Crocinitomicaceae bacterium
CAATAAGTTAAAAGTAAGGTTCGGTTCCCTCCGGCTCCACTTTTAAATTGTATTTTAAAAAGTGACAATTTTATCTAACCATTAAATATTAACTGGAACTTTTTCAAAATCATAATTTTCCTTAATGAAACATTGTTGCATTAAGTATTTTAACATTTATTATGAACATATAGATTTCCGAAAATAATAATTATGAATAGTAGAAGTTTTTTGTAACATAGCCAACAATATATTTTGGGACATTTGATATTTATTGATATTCTTTACAATTGTTATTCCGTTAACAATTTATCAATCGAATAATATCCAGATAAAATAGCTCCTGGCACTCCCATTTGTTTATAGGGATCATTGATTTCACCAGCAAAATATACTTTATTATCTATTGACTCATTTAATGCTTTAAGATTAGATTTTTTCTCTTGAAATGCTTGGGTCCAAGTTCCTTTAGTGTATTCATATTGCCCCCAATTTTCTAAAATATATTCTCCAGTGTAAGATATTGAAGCTTTCCCATCAAACATTTGGTCCAATTCCACTATCAAACTATCAATGATATCATCATTAGAGTTAAGGTCATAGTATTTTTGTGTTTCACTTCCAGTACATAGAAATCCTAAAATATTGCTTTGAGTTTCTTTGCCAAAAGCTATATCATAAAACCCTTTCTCACCATTGTTAACTTCACAATTGATAGCATCTGGATAAAACTTTTCAGAAAACTTAATCACAGCTTTAAATCCAGGATGAAAAGTAATATCATCAATTGCATCTTTTCTTTTTTGACTTAATTCAGGATTGAAAGAAATGGTTTCAGATTTAAGTACTCCAACAGGTACTGTTGCCAAAACCCGATCAGCTTCAAAAGTTGTTCCGTCACTTATCTTTATTGAAACTTTATTATTTGAATAATCTATTGATACAACTGGAGAATTATACTCAATATTATGCAATACCGTATTTGCTATATTATCATTGACAAAGTCGTACCAAGTCGAATTTTTAAATTTTGATTCTGGCAGGAAATTATACATAAAGTCATTTTGCCTACTTGAGTTAATTTTATACTCTGTTCCGTCCCAATCAGCAGTGCTATTTAGGTGGTAAGGAATGAGCTCTTCGTCAACTTCTTCTCCATCTTTACCTTTTAATTTGTTTAAGGTAATTGGAGCACTATGCAACCATTCTGCACCAATATCAATAGGGAAATCCGCCAATGTGGAATCTTTTTTTAACCTTCCACCATAGCGATTAGTAGCTTCAATAATTGTGTAGTAAACGTTATTTTTCTCTAACACTTTTGCTGCAGCTAATCCAGATGGGCCAGCCCCAACAACAATCACCTTTCCCGAATAATTGTATGTTTTATTGAGTGCTGTTTCATCGGGCAATTTACCTTCAGCTCTTGCCGCCCATTTTAAGCAGCTTGAAAGACTTAATGTTAAAATGGCAATACTTATTATGACTTTTGCTAAATTCATGAATCGATTAATTAAGAGATATAAATTTATAGACATTAAAAAAGGAATCACTTGACAAATATCACAAAACTATTTCTTTGCTCTTATTCTGCTAAGTGTTTCTCTACTAACACCTAAAAATGAGGCAATATCTGTTAGTGAAACCCTTTGTAATATTGCTGAGTTATATTTTAATAAAGCATTTAATCTTTCTTGACTATTTGTAAACTGTAATAGCCGAAGTTTTGCTTCTAGAAATAAGGAATGTTCAGCCCAAAGACTAATTAGAAGTTGACACATTTTTAAATTAGTTTTAGTAAGCTCATTCATTTTTTGAGTGTTAAACCTAATTAATTCAGAATCTTCTAATAGTTGAATAGACTCATTTGAGGCTAAACCCTGAAGAGTAGATGTTGTCCCAATAATTTCGTTTTCAAACGCAAACCAAGTACAAACTTCTTTGTATTCTTTCAAATAATAGGATTTAACACCACCTTTTAGAATTAGATAAAAATAAGGATGTCGATTACCTTCAATAATTAACTCTGTTCCTTTAATAAGTTTAACAAATGACGAATTTTTAACAATAGTATCAAGTGTTTCTTTATCAACATTCTGAAAGTTTGATTTTATTGTTTTAATTAAATCTGAATTATTCATTTTAAATTAAAATTAATCTTTTTATTTAAAAATATTTATAGAATTTTATGATCTGTTCATTAGAGATAAATCTATTAACTATTTTGGTTATATTAGTTAAAACTTAAAAAATGAAAATATATACTCGCTGCTCATTTTTCAAAATTATTTCTCCCTTACTTTTTATTGTAATTACTCTATTATCTTGTGAATCAAATGAAGCTAAAAATCAAAAATTAAGACTTGAAACTCAAGAAATTTTAGCTAATGATGTGAGAACTATTTCTCATGCAGCAATTGACAACTATACTATGGGCATTGGTTCTATTTTTCTTAATGCAACTATGAGCAAACAAAAGCAAGATTCTATTTTATTGTCACCATTATTACCTTACATAAAAAAGGAGTTAAAGCTTAAAAGTAATGAAGAACTTGAAGAAATCAACAGTAATTCTTCAACTAGAATGCTTTTTATTGGAAACTGCATTTATAACAATAAAGTTGTTATAATTGAAACAATATCACATACCTATAGTGGAGCAGATAAATTAATTGAATCGGTAATTGAATTAATAGAAAACGAAAAATAAGATTTATTATCCTTTCAAATTATTGGATAGCTATCATGAATTTCTATTAATCATAATATCCAATTAGTCATAAAAATTTGTAAATTGAGGCATGCATAACATTCACTTTCTTGTGTCTCAACAAGCGTTAAATAATTGCTTTCCTAATATATCAATACTCTTAATTTCAACTTAATTTATTTACATGAATAAAATATATTCTACAATACTTATCATTTTATTTTCTTTAAGCCTATCATCCCAAACTGTTGATCTTGGTTCTCCAATTAGCTGGAAAGGTAAACTAAACTCAAAAAACATACCTAATGTTTCTATGAGTGGATACAACCAAGCTCTTATGGACTCAGAAGATGCTATAAACGATATTTCAAAAGATAGACCTTGGCGTTTTGGTTATAAATATGACGTTAATTACACACATCAAAATAGTGGTAGCTGGACTATATTACCCAATGGAAATAAAGTATGGCAATTAGCAATTGAATGTAACAATGCTTTAACAATAAATTTATTATTTGAAAATTATAATTTACCAGAAGGTGCATATATATACTTGTATGATGTTGACCATACCAATAAGGTTGGAGCTTACACTGCTAAAAACAACAGAACTGATGGATTGCTTGGTACAGAATTAGTTCATGGAGACAAAATTATTGTTGAATATGTTGAACCTGCCAGAGTTAAATTTAAAGGTAATTTTACTATTTCAAGTATTGTACATGGTTATCGAAGCTTAAATCCTATTCAAAATTCATTAGCTAAAGCTTTAAATTCATCTGGAGATTGCAATATTGATGTTAATTGTCCTCTTGGAATTGGGTGGGATAATGAAATAAACTCAGTTGCAATGATAGTTGTTAATGGAAGCGGTATTTGTACTGGGGCTTTAATAAACAACACTTGTAATGATGGAACTCCTTACTTTTTAACTGCTGATCATTGCTTAGGAGGAGGTACTGGTTCTTGGGCATTTAGATTTAATTGGCAAAGTCCTCCGGGAACTGAATCTTGTGCAACTACAGCAAACTCTGTAGATCCAGGCCCACCATATGATCAAACTGCAAATGGTGCAACAACTCTAGTCAGCTCATCTGCTTCAGATTTTGCATTACTTGAAATTGACAATATGACATTGACTGATGCACAAAACTGGAATTGTTATTACGCAGGTTGGGACGCTACTGACGACCCAAATGCAGTTACAGAAGCTACAGGAATTCATCATCCTTCAGGTGATGTCAAAAAGATTTGTAGAGAAAATGATATTCCTTACCATTCTAGTGCTGGAGGTGCAGCTGTTTGGTACATTGACCAATGGGAAGAAGGAGTTACTGAACCAGGATCATATGGATCACCATT
>JBELEU010000189.1:0-4042 GCA_042093455.1 Crocinitomicaceae bacterium
GCATGTGTCATTGTCATGGGGTGTTGTACCAAACTCTCAGTACTTCCTAAGCTAACAGCAAGCTTAATTAATTTAAGTGCATTCAAAAATTCAAAAGCTTCTTTTTCTCCCCCAATAATGTCAAAAGATATCATTGCTCCAGGTCCTTCGCATTGTTTTTGATAAATATCATAACCTTGCTCTTCAGGATGGAGAAGGCCTAAGTAATAAACCTTTTCAACTTTATCATTTTCTAACAAATAGGCGGCCACTTTTTGAGCATTATCGCATTGCTTGTCCATTCTTAGTTTTAATGTTTCTAAGCTTCTAAGAAGTAACCAAGCAGTATTTGGGCTAATCATGTTGCCTAAAAAGGTTCTAAGAGTTTTAACCCTAGTCATTAGTTCTTGTCTTCCCATTACAGCTCCAGCTATAAGGTCACTATGTCCACCAATGTATTTTGTAGCAGAATAAATAGTTAAATCAGCTCCGTGTTCTAATGGGTGTTGCCATATTGGACCCATATAGGTGTTATCAACAGCTACAATAACTTCTTTTTCATTTTTGTTTTCATAAAATTCACCAACTTCTCTGCTTAAGCCACTCATGTCAAACAGTGCATTGTTTGGGTTGGCAGGAGTTTCTAAATAAATCATGGCCAATTTATCAGCATGGCCAGTTTTTTCAATAGCTTCTGTAACTTCTGCAATACTTTGATTAGGAAGAATACCTAAGGTGTTAACCCCTATTTTTGGAAGAAAATGATTGATAAAGTGATCCGTTCCTCCATAAGTTGGATTGCTATATACCAATAAATCACCTGGAGATAAAAATTCCAATAACACAGTACTTATAGCAGACATTCCGCTTTCAAAAACTGCACAATCATCCGTTTTGTCCCAAAGACTTAATCTGTTTTCTAAAATTTCAAGATTAGGATTGTTAATTCTGCTATAAATTAACCCAAGCTCTTCACTAGGTTCTTTTTCTCTTAATCCGTAAGCAACTTCAAAAAAGGATTTTCCTTCTTCTGCATTTTTAAATACAAATGTTGATGTTTGAAAAATTGGACATTTTACAGCTCCTTCAGAAAGTTCTGGTTTGTAGCCGTGGGTCATCATGTGACTCTCAGGGTTTTTGAATTTATCTTCCATGTTGCAAATTTACAAATAAAGATTAAAATGCTTTTAATTATATTTATTTCAGTTAATTATTCTTTATATACGTGTTTGATAGATTTTTTAACTTTTAAATTGTATTTTTACTATCTAATAAAGATAAATTATCTATGATGGATGTGATTGATAAGAAAATATTGACCGAACTTCAGTTTGATAGTAAGCAAACAATTAAAGAATTGTCTGATAAGATTAATTTGACTCCAACGCCTGTTTATGAACGAATAAAAAAGCTGGAAGAAAATGGTTGTATAACTGGATATAAAGCTCAGATAGATAGATTTAGTATTGGATTAAGTTTAATGGTTTTTTGTAATATTTCGTTAAAGGAACACCAGGCAAAATTTTTATCTCAATTTGAAAAAGAAATTCAACCACTAGATGAGGTGATGTCATGTTATCATTTAGGGGGGATGTATGATTATCTTCTTAAAATTTGTGTTAGAAATATGGATGAATATCAAAAGTTTATTGCCAATAAATTAGCCAACATTAAAAACATTGCCAATGTTCAGAGTTCATTTGTAATGAAGGAGATAAAGGAGTCCAATCATTATAATTTTAACGATTAGTTCTTGATTATAATAGATTTTTCAACGAATTCCGAATTTCTAATTATGATCAAGTAATGCCCTTTATTTAATGTAGATAGATTTATTTTGTTTTTTAAATTTGGATAAACTGTTTCACTATGTATTTGTCGTCCATTAAGGTCATAAATTATTAATTCAGCTTTTTCATTAACATTTTGAATTTCAATGATGTCAATGAATGGGTTTGGTACAATTTTACATTTGTTGGTTTCTACGATATCATCACTAAACATTATTAGATTGTGACAAGCTGAAGTATCAATACAACCTTTTTTATTTATCTCCAATGCATAATTCATATCGCCCCAAGTATTTATAAATATGGTATCGTTTGTTTCATTAACTAAAGGTTTTAAACTGTCGTTGCAGTCTAGCCACTGAAAAGATGCATCTATTTCATTGGTGTAAAACCCGCCAGAAAGAGCATAATTAATAGATGTGTCGACACTGATTAATTCAGTAAAAATACTATCGTATCCATGGCAACCTAAGCTATCCACAACAGTCAAGCTTAGCCATTGAGTAGAGTTTGATGTAAAATTAGCTAAGGTTGATGAGTCATGCCAATAATAATTAACATAGTTGGTGTCAGCAAAAACAGTTGCATTGTTCCCATTTTGATTAGTACAATGGACAACTGTGTCATTGGTGAAGCTAAATTGATTTTGGTGAGTGTGAATTATGGTATTGGTAATGATGTCACATATTCCAGGGCCAATAAGAATAGAGGTGTAATTGGTGTCATTGGTTATGTTTTGAATGATATTTCCATCAGGGAAAGTATAGTTTTGGCCATAACATATTGTAGTATCTATTTCAATTATTGTTGGTGTTGTGCCAATTTGAATCATATCCCACGATGAATAGGTTAAATTGGAGTTATTTTGAGTTCCACCGTTCAAAATAATTTTTGAAACACTACTCATGTTAAATCTAAAGCCTAAGTCTTGAGAAATAAGATTTCCATTGATATATAAATCTGCAGTTTGATTTAGCCAATTAAAATCATCAAATAGAACATCGTACCAAGTATTATTCAACGCAGGGAAAAATATTGTTGAATCTCCAATTATTCTTAGGTTATTATTAAAAAAGTTTATGAAAAATAAACCAGTATTTCCATTTGTAGTTATGTTCCCGTTTGTTAGATTGTTTCCCAACATTAAGGTAGATGAACCTGTATTGTTAGTATTGGAAGACATAATTTTAAATGTGAAAATAGATGGGCTAATGTCTGGAAAATCAAAAGAAATTCCATTGAAAAGTGATGGGAAGTCAGCGTTTGAAGTAAGGCTGTAAAGCCCAGACCCTGGGTTTGTGGAATCAATTTGAAATAGGTTGGTTAATCCAGTCCAATTTGATCCAATTGTTCCAGACTCAAAATCATCTTCATGCAATATACATTGAGAGATAGACGATGAAAATAGTAAAACTGTAAATGTTAGTGTTATTAAAATTTTTAACGAGTGCATATTACTTATTATTCCAACCTATGAAATTATTAATATACGTAATCTTAATTAAATACTTTGTTTTCTTTCTGAATAACTTGAATTTTCTTGAGAGCTTTTTAAAAGAATTTATTTCTTTTTTTATTGTTTTGTTGGCATGTGGGAATGAGGTTTTCGGGATGTCTTTGTTTAAAAATTCACAAATTTCTTTCCATCCTTCATTTTTTGAGAAATCTACAATAAGTAAGTCGTTAGGTCTATTCTTAAAGTATTCCTTTACATTTTTAACATGTTCTTTATACGTGTTAATGGTGTTCTCTTTGTAGTGTTTGGGAAGTGACATCCCTTTTCCATATATCCATTCGTGCATTGGGTTTTTTAAATCTCCAATGTGCCTACTGACACTTTTGTACCAACCTTCTTCTTCTCTAATGGTTAATATAAATTTACTTTTTGGGTACCAATCGTCTAATTTCTTGTATATCATGTACCAAGGAGTATCTTCAAGTGCATTGTAATTCTTAAGAATTCTTTTGATTTTTTTGTCATTGCCTTTAAGAATGGGTATTAATGCTCTTTGAGAGGTGTCTTTTACATTGTATCCTAAAATTTTCAATGCTTCTCTCAAACTAGAAGTTCCTGTTTTTTGAAAACCTAAACCAATAACCTTGCTGTCCATTTATAAAGTATTAATTAATACTGAAGATGCCATCAATAGCATTATTGAATTTTCAATTATAGTTATATTACTCATAGGTAAGTTGAATACTGTACCAAGACATGCACATTTAATTGTTTCTTTTTTTATTACGCTTTGAATTACTCCAATAGTCCCAATTCC
>JBELEU010000190.1:0-4022 GCA_042093455.1 Crocinitomicaceae bacterium
CTCGTAAATGAAAGTGATTCTAGGGTCATTTTCATCAAGCTCATTGATAATTTTAGTGTCGAATATGAATATGGGTTGAACTTTTTCTCCTGAGTTTAATGCAGCATTTAATGCAGTGTTATCAGATAATCTTAAATCTCTTCTTAGCCAAAAAATGTTCATTTCTTTATCAATTTAGTTTAAAATTTAACACTATAGCAAATCATGAGCTATTATTTAGTTAGTTTACTTGTTCTGTACTTAACAATTAAGAGAGAAATGATCAACAATAGAGAATACGCTGTAATAAATAAGTAAATCATGTTATATTTTTAAGGTTGACATTCCGCCATCTATGTGAATAATTTGTCCAGTAATGTTTTTCGCTGAATCGTTTGTTAAAAAAACAGCCATTGCGGCAACATCTTCAGCTAAGTTGATTTGTTTTGATGGGTGCCTTTGATTTGCCCGTTCTATCGCATCTTCATTTCTTAGAATCCCGGCAGCAAGAGGTGTATTGGTAATGGTAGGAGCTATGCAATTGACCCTAATTTTACTTGCAAATTCAGCAGCTAAAGATTTAGTTAATCCTTCAACTCCACCTTTTGAAACTGCAACAGAAGAATGAAAAGACATTCCTTGCTCAACAGCAACTGTACTAAATAGGAGTATTGATGAATTTTCTTTTTTAGTTAGTTGTCTAAAATATTTCTTAATTACTTTGACAGCTCCTAATACATTGATTTCAAAATCTTTTGTAAAGTCTTCTATTTTAAGTGATCCTATTGGTTTTAGGTTGATTGAGCCAGGGCAATAAATAACAGATGAAATATCATCCAATTCAGGCAGATCATCATTGATGACGTCTAGGCAATAGTGTAAGTGATTGGGGTTTGAAGACACTTTTTCGTTTCTACTAATTGTAATACAAGGTTTATCCGAAAATTGTTCAGCTATTTCAAGGCCAATACCTTTTGTTGCTCCTACTATTAATGTTTTACTCATTGTTAAATTTTTTTTCTAGCACTTCAATGCGGTGATTAAATATTTTTTTTAATTGAGGTATTACAATTACCGGAGCAAATAGTCTACCTAAAAAACCAAGAGGGAGTTTAAAAGATACCTTATCCGTAATTTCTGTTTTGTCTCCATTTTTGGTGAATAAGTGTTCGTGATGCCACATGGTGTATGGGCCAAAACGTTGTTCGTCTACAAAAAATGATTTGTCGCTTATGTGGGTAATTTCTGTAACCCAATTCATTTTTAGACCTAGTAATGGTGATACTTTATAGGAGATAATTTGGCCAACATACATGAAATCAGATTTCTCGGAAGTAATGTTAAACCCCATTTTGGCAGGAGTTATTTCGCTAAGGTTACTTGGGTTTGAAAAATAGTTCCAAGCATCATCCAAACTCATTTTTAAATTCTGTTTTACTTTTAAAGTATAAATCCCAGAATGTTTAGTGATGTTAATCATTCGTAAACATATTTTAAAAATTCACTGCGTCTGTTTTCGTTGTTAAAAGCTCCACTATAAAATGAAGTTGTAGTTGATGAAGTTTCGTCTTTGATTCCTCTAGATGAAACACACATGTGTTTTGCGTCTATTATAACTGCAACATCTTTTGTTTCCAAAACATCCATTACTTCTTTAGCGATTTGATTTGTTAGTCTTTCTTGGACCTGAGGTCTTTTGGAATAATAGTCAACTATTCTATTTAATTTTGAAAGTCCGATTACTTTTCCAGAGGATATGTATGCCAAATGAGCTTTGCCGTAAATTGGCACAAAATGGTGCTCGCAGTTGGAATAAAAAGTTATATTTTTCTCAACAAGCATTTCATTGTACTTGTATTTATTATCGAAGAGAGCAATTTTTGGTTTATTTCTTGGGTCTAAACCATTAAAAATTTCTTCAATATACATTTTTGCAACTCTGGTTGGAGTGCCCTTGAGTGAATCGTCAGATAAATCAAGTCCGAGTGTTTCCATTATTACTCTAAAATGCTTAGCTATAATTGCTTTTTTCTCGTTGTTTGAAAGCTTGAAAGCATCTTTAACAAGAGGGGTGTCAATTGAAGAACTGTAATGATCATCACCAATGATGTCAACATTCTTTTGGTTACTTAGTTCTTTTTCAACCAGGGTATTCAACATAGTTTCTGTTAGTTTCATATAATCTAATTTTAAGAGATAAGTTTTTGTCTAGTTTGATTCTTAGTTTATTGTAAATTACCACTGCTATATTTTCAGCAGTAGGATTTAAATTTTTGAATTCTGGAACATCTAGATTTAGGTTTTTATGATCAAAAGCATTTAAAATCTCAGATTTAATTAATCCTGATAATACCTTCATGTCAATTAAGTACCCTGAAATTGGATCACTCTGACCAGTTATCATAACATCTAAATCATAATTGTGCCCGTGAAAATTAGGATTGTTACATTTTCCAAAAAATGCACTATTTTTTTCGTTAGACCATTCTTCAACGTGTAGCCTATGAGCGGCATTAAAGTGTTCAGATCTTATTACGGTTATGGGGTGCATAATGTTTTTGTTTATTGTTTCTATTGTAAAGTTAAACAAATTTGTTTAAGAATTGCAACAAATACCTAAACAATTTATTTTTTTAAATTGAAATTACTGAAAATATACTTTTACAATTTTACTTTTAGAAAAATTATCAGATGGATATAGAACAGGCTTTGGCAATTATTTGGTTTTATCTTATTGACAACAATATAGAAATAACAGCTGTTGTTTCTGGAGTTATGAGTGTTTGGTTGGCAAAAAAAGAAAGTATTTGGTTGTATCCTGTAGGTTCAGTAAGTGTTTCACTTTGGATTTACCTATGTTGGATTGGTTTTCTTTATGGTCAATCGATAATAAATATGTTTTTTTTAATCATGAATTTATACGGATGGTACAATTGGTCAAGAAAAAACGATAATAATCAGAAAGAAATAAGTATTTCTAGAAACTCTAAACAACAAAACATAACTGTTACGATTAGCGCATTGGTATTGTCTATATTGGTTTATTTTTGTCTTTCCCCGTTTCAAGTTCAATCAGAACTATTTCTATATGTAGCATTAGAATCTTTTATCACTGCGTTAAATTTTATTGCTATGTGGCTAATGGCTTGGAAAAAGGTTGAAAATTGGATTCTTTGGATTATTGGTGATGCATTGTGTATACCTCTTTTTATTCATCAAGAATATTATTTAAGTGTCGCTCAGTTTTCTATTTTTATTGTTATTGCTTATTTGGGTTATAATGAATGGAAGAATAAATTATTAGATGCTAAATAAAATTGTTATATCTGGTCCAGAATCTTCTGGTAAAACAACATTATTCAATGAATTGTGTGATTCCTATTCTTTAGTTGGAGTTTCAGAGTATGCTAGAGACTACATAGGGGATTTGAATAGGAATTATAGCTATGAAGATATATTGCTCATTGCTCAAACGCAATATAAAAATGAACAGATTTGTTTGGAAAGCAATCAACCGTTTGTTCTAGCAGACTCTGATTTGTTAACATTAGAAATTTGGTGTGAATTCAAATACAATAATTGTCACCCCTTTATAAAAGACAGGTTAAGAGCTCATCTTCCAAATGTATATTTATTATGTCATCCTGAAATACCATGGGAATATGATAATCAAAGAGAAAACCCAAATGACAGGATGGCCCTTTTTGAGATTTATGAAAATAAAATAAAATCTCTTGAAGTTGATTATCACGTAATTAAAGGGGATAGATCGACAAGATTGAAGAATGCAAAAAGAATAATCAACAGCATTGAAAATTCATAAATATTTCTACTTTTGTTTCATAACTCAATAGGGGGTGCTTTAAAAGGCTGAGATTATACCCAATTCCTGTTTTTTGATTAGCAGGATGTAACTTGATCCAGATAATGCTGGCGAAAGGATGTTAAATGTTTAAAAACCATGTGTTTTCTTACTCCCTGTAAGCACATTTAACTTAAAATCATGAAATACAATTATTTACTATTAACAATTGGCGTTATGG
>JBELEU010000191.1:0-4007 GCA_042093455.1 Crocinitomicaceae bacterium
GTGCTTTTTCAATTTCATCTAACAAAATAACAGAGTAGGGTTTTCTTCTAACTGATTCTGTCAATTGACCACCTTCTTCATAGCCCACATATCCAGGAGGAGCTCCTACAAGTCTTGAAACGGCATGTTTTTCTTGATATTCACTCATATCAATTCTTGTCATTGCATTATCGTCATTAAACAAGTAACTTGATAAAGCTTTTGCCAATTCTGTTTTTCCAACTCCAGTTGTGCCCAGAAAGATAAAGCTACCTATTGGTCGCTTTTCATCTTGCAATCCTGATTTGCTTCTTCTAACAGCATTTGAAATGGCTTCAATAGCTGCTTCTTGACCAATAACTCTACTGCTCAATACATTTTCAAGATTAAGAAGTTTAATTTTTTCTCCCTCAAGCATTTTATTAATTGGAATTCCAGTCCATTTGGCTACAACATCAGCAATTTCTTCAGCATCTACATCTTCTTTAATCATTTTAGAATTGGTTTGAATTTCAGCTAGAAGTGCTTTCTCAATAGATATTTTTTCTTCCAATTGTTTTAGCTTTCCATACCTGATTTCTGCCACCGTTCCAAAATCTCCATTTCTTTCAGCTTGATCAGCTTCTAATTTCAAGTGCTCAATTTCTTGTTTGGCATTTTGTATGGCGTCAACATGGCTTTTCTCATCTTCCCATTTTGCTTGTAAATCAATTCTACTTTCATTTAATTCGGCCAATTCCTTTTTTATGGATTGCAATTTAGGTTTGTCGTTTTCTCTTTTTATAGCTTCTCTTTCTATCTCAAGCTGAAGTATTTTACGTTCAATTTCATCTAATTCTTCAGGTTTACTATTGATTTCCATTCTAAGTTTTGAAGCAGCTTCATCAATTAAATCAATTGCTTTGTCTGGAAGAAATCTATCGGTTATATAACGTTGAGATAATTCTACTGAAGCAATGATGGCCTCATCTTTAATTTGAACTTTATGGTGGTTTTCATATTTTTCTTTAATCCCTCTAAGTATGCTAATGGCATCTTCAGTCTCAGGTTCATCAACCATTACTTTTTGAAACCTTCTTTCTAAGGCCTTGTCTTTTTCAAAGTATTTTTGATATTCATCTAGGGTAGTGGCTCCAACAGCTCGTAATTCTCCTCTTGCTAAAGCAGGTTTTAGAATGTTAGCGGCATCCATAGCTCCTTCACCACCACCAGCACCTACAAGGGTGTGTATTTCATCAATGAAAAGTACCACACGACCGCTTTCTGCAATTACTTCTTTAACTACTGCTTTTAAACGTTCCTCAAATTCACCTTTATATTTAGCACCTGCTATTAAAGCTCCCATATCTAATGAAAAGATGATCTTGTCTTTCAAATTTTCAGGTACATCTCCTTTTATTATCCGATGCGCTATTCCTTCAGCAATAGCCGTTTTACCTACTCCAGGTTCGCCTATTAATATGGGATTATTTTTAGTTCTACGAGTAAGAATTTGTAAAACTCTTCTTATTTCATCGTCTCTTCCTATAACTGGATCAAGTTTTCCATCTTCAGCTTGAACATTTAAGTTGATGGCATATTTATTTAAAGAATTATACGTGTCTTCTTGACTTGCTGAAGTTACTTTTTCACCTTTTCTTAAACTTGAAATAATATTATTTAAGTCCTTTATAATGAAGCCATTATCTTTAAGTAATTGACCAATTGACCCAGAAGATATTAACAAACCAATTATAAGATGTTCTATAGATACAAACTCATCTTTCATTTTCTTAGCAATTTGAATTGCCTCTGAAACGGTACGTTGAGTAGTAGAGCTAAATCTGATGTCTCCTCCGTTTACCTTTGGAAAACTTGAAATAATGCTTTCTGTAGCTTTTGAAATCATTTCAATATTTGCTCCAAATTTTTTGACTATGTGAGGAAAAACATTTTTATCTGTTTCTATAATAGCTTTAAGTAGGTGTGCATTTTCAATTGCTTGTTGTCCATAACTCATGGTTAGTTGTTGGGCATTTGAAATTACTTGCTGTGTTTTGTGTGTAAATTGATTAAAATCCATAATTAAATATTATACTATACCATTATCAAAATCCAATCCCAAACCCTTTAAGTGACACAAAGTCAGGGCATTACGCGTTAAACAAGCGGTTTTGCGCCAAAATGACACTAATGGTGCGTTACTCTTTTTATTGAATGAAATTTATGAGACAATGATTTACTCTCAGCATGAATGATTCCATTATTAGATAATTTATCTATTCTTACTTTTCCAGATGCATGAATAATAGACTTTTCATCCATAGCTATTCCAACATGATGAATTTTGTCATTGTTGTTAATGAAAAAGATTAAATCACCATTTACAATATCATCTAAATTTTGAATGAGTTCGCCTTCTTCAGCTTGCTGATATGCGTCTCTTGGAAGATAAATTCCACACATTTGGTAAACCAATTGAGTAAATCCGCTACAATCAATTCCCAAAATACTTTTTCCTCCCCATAAATAAGGTGCATTTATAAACTGTTTCGCAACATGGATAATATCCTTTGATTTATTGGTTGATAAATCTCCATTGTATTTGAACTTTTTGTTTCTAATTTTAACCATTCCTTTGTGATAATAGGGGAGTACTGCACCCATTGAAATTGGAATGGTTTCATTGGTATGTAAATCGGTTATTGAGGTAAAAGTATCTTCAACCAAAGGAAATTCATTTAACGATAAATTATCGTAATCTTCATGGGTTATCTCATGATATTGTTTGGCACATAGCCAACCTACATATTGATCTGAAGCTAATTCAATTTTAATCCATTTTGGCTGAGTTTCTAAAATTTTAAAATGTTGACCAAATAAAACTTGGGATATAATTTCACTTTGATCTTTTGCTTCACTTCTTAATGGAACAACTCCCAATATGCTTATTCCGTATTCCATTACAAATGAATCATTAAGTATTTATACAATGCCACCATGGCGTTAATATCAGATTTGTGTACTTTTTCATCTGGTGAATGAACATGATCTTCTGGAGCTCCAATAAAACACCAATCAAAAGGGTAGGAGGACTTTTGCAATTGGTTCCCATCACTACCACCACCAGATTCAACTTCAATTTGAAATGGAATACCACTTTTTTTAGCAAGTTCAATAATAGTATTTACATATTTTCTTCTTGGTATTCCAGAATCTCGTCTTGAAATAGCCACACCATTTCCATGTGTAACGCCATCAGTAACCCAGGTAATATCTGAAATTAAAGCTTGCCTTACGTTCCATTTTTCATAAATGTACTTACCTAAGTATCCAACACTTCCACCACCAACTTCTTCCCAACAAGAAAAACAAATGACTCCGTTTTTTAAGGTTTTAGCTACTTCTAAGGCATTCCATACACCCAAACGGTTGTCCATGTAACAACATTGAACAAAGTCTTTGTTTTCTCTCCAATTGGGTTTAAAAGTCAATTCAGTAGCTCTATCAATATCTCTTTCTAAGACATACTCAAAATGCTTATTTCCCTTTTCGTCTTCATAATTGGCTATTTCAGTTTCAATATCTCCAATACTATCTTTTCCAATTAATTTGATGCCATCGTTTGTTCTAGGACCACCAATTTTAATGAGTTCTTTACCATACCTAACAGTAAAACCAATGGAATCCATATGAGCAAAAATGGCTGTTTTAGGAGTCCCAAATTTTAAAATGATACAGTCTTGAATTTCATCACCAACAATAATTTCAGGCTGTGTAGTCCAATTTGAACTATTTTTTGAAATGTAATCCAATAAAAAATCTTTTACTGGACCTTCATTGCCTGAGGGCGCATGGATTGAACAAAGGGTTTTTAATAATTCCATTTTTAAAATTAATTAAATATTTATCGATAGTTCAATAGTATGTGCAAATCTGAAAAAAAAATATATATATTTGGCAACTCATATGGTGGATGTAGCTCAGTTGGTTAGAGCATCGGTTTGTGGTACCGAGGGTCGCGGGTTCGAATCCCGTCTTCCACCCTT
>JBELEU010000192.1:0-3978 GCA_042093455.1 Crocinitomicaceae bacterium
TCCGATCTGGATAGGTATACTATGGTTGAATCTGTTTGACCATTACTCCACAAAATAGTATACGGTGGGGTCCCACCATTAATATTTACAGTAGCAGAACCATCAAAAAAACCTGTATCAGATTCGGGAGTTGAACTTAAATTTAAATTTATTGCTGTTGGTTGAGTTAGCATAATGTTTGTGGTATCCGAATTACAACCAACAGAATCTGTAATATATATAGAATAATTTGAAGGTGATAATGCATTAAAAATCGAAATAGGAGTTACAACACTATCTAATGTGTAAAAGTAAGGTGATGTACCGCCCGACCCTATGATGGAAATGATTCCATCTGAGGAATTATAACAGGAAATTGGTGATACAATTGAGTTTAAAACAACAGTGTCTGGACTATCTATTGTGAAAAATAACGAATCGTAACAATTAACATTAGATACTTCGACTGCATAATTGCCTGGAGACAAGAAATCAATACTTGAGCTTGAAGAGCCATTAGACCAATCGTAAGAAGTAAAAACCGAATCTAAAGGGAATAAATCGATAGAACCATTACTTGCATAATAACATTCTGAATCAATAACATGTGAACTATCAATTATTGGTAACCCATCATTAATATAGACTGAGTCTACTACCACACAACCATCTGTATGGGTAATTACAACCTCCCAAAATCCAGCAGATAAATTGGTTCCATACTTAACCACATTTCCATTATTCCAGCTATATAAGCAGCCACTAAACTGACAGGTACATCCTGAACTTAGAACTGTAGCTGAACCTGAAGAATCCCCAAAACATGTATTGTGAACAATATTTCCGAAAGAAATAAAATAAGGATCATTCAATTGAACGTTATAGACTTCAATACATTTTAAACTATCTGTAGTATAGATTTTATATGAACCTGCTGCAACGTTAAATAATGTGTCTCCAACATCACCTGTTGACCACAGGTAAGTTAAAGGTTGAGTTGTTCCAAGAGTTAATGGATAAATTTTGCCATCACTTTCCAAATTACAGGATGGGTTTATTAAACCCCATGACGATACTGAATTGTTGCTATTACATAAGTTTAATTCAGTATTGTAAAACCCGTCATGGTTTGTTCCCATATAAGAACCCCAAGCAATTCCAGCATTAGGTATTGAAAAATTAGTTGAAAATGAATTTACATAAAAGCCATTCCAAGCTCCAGGATTAGTACTATCAGCTTTGTAGGTGTAAATTATTTCAATTAAGCCATCGTTATCAATATCATCTAACAATGGAGTACTTGCTAAATTAACTCCAGCAGTTGGTGAAATAATTGAACTTACATAGTCATTTTGAAAATCAATCAAAAACATTTCATGTTCAAAATAGCCTACATGGTTATTTAAAGAAATTAACACTTCATCTCTTCCATCACCATTAGCATCCAATGCATTTGCAGATGAAAAATGCATGTCACCTATACTATCTATCCACTTAACTTCACCGGAAACTCCATCAATCATTAACTGATAATATTCAAAATAAGACGGTGTTTGACCTCTGTAAACTATAGCAAAAACATCAGGATTCATATCTCCTCCATAAAAGTTGCCGATGATTGGAGCAGAACTTGATTCACAACCAACAATTGGTTTTGACCACAATGATTGCAAACTTAAACCATCAGTTGCACTAATAACTCCTCCAAAAGATTGAACGACAATGTCTTTGTAATTATCTTGATTTAAATCAGCAACAGATGGGGGCGCAATAAAACCTGTAAGGCTGTCAGATGCTATAGAGATAGACATTGAAATATCGTTGTTCATCAAATCACTTAGATTGGTAACATACATATGCCCACCTTGGTTTTCACCACCAGTTCCGTAAACAATTCTTGGACTACTACTTAATCCTTGATCAATAATCAAAGGTGAGCAATAAGTTTCAGAGCTATCTGCACAAGGAGCTTTGGCAATTACATTACCATTGTAACCGTCTAAAATCATTAAATGTCCAGTAGGTCTCGGATCCCATGGAGCTGCCTCATGATCACCACCATTAGCTACAAGTAAATCTTTAATATTATCACCATTTTGATCATCTACTAATTGGCCAGAATAAAAATTATACCAACCAGAATCAGAGGGATTAAGTCCAATATTTTGAGGAAAAACTTCCCAAATGATTGTTCCAGTGCTTCCGTCTATGGCATAAAACTGAGCATTTCGTCCACCAATAAAAACATCTGGTATTAAATCGTTATTTATGTCATTAAATACTGCACTAGTAAATATTTCATCAGGAACTGGGACATTCCAAATTACACTTCCATCAGCACCATCAAAAGCAATGACCCCATTATGACTGTAGGTAGAGTCAGTTCCAGCACCAACTATAATGTCTTTGATTCCATCTGAATTTAAATCAGCACTTCTTGGAGATGACAAAGTAGAAACAGAGTCTACAAACGAAGACCAGCTGGGTTGTTGAGAGTGTAAATTTAATTGTAAAAAAAATACAGAAAATAATAGAAGAAGTTTATTCATGGTGAAAACTATATGTCTCAAAATTATATGATTTTGATTGAAGTAAATAATTACTTAGCTAAAATTAGATAAACAAAAGACAAAAAATTATTAGTGATCAAAAGATTTTCTTAATTTAATGGCAGATGAAATCTAAATCATTTGTAATCTTTAGTAAGAAATTAATCCTGATGCTCTCTGTAGCAATTTATTTCAACCCTTTTTTTTCTCAAATAAATACTATTGAAAAAATAAATGATGAGTTACTTACATTAAAACTTAAAAAAGATAGTTTACATAAGATATTAGAAAAACTTATTCTAAATCAAAACATATCGTCAATCAAATCGACAATTATTCCAAAACTAAATGATCATGAAAAATACATTGAGCATTCAGCAATTGTACTTGCTTACGATGAAAAACACGAACAAGCAAAATGGGTAGCCCATGTAATTAACACCAACATAATTGATGGCAATGTAAGCAGAACGAATAATTTCAGAAAAGATCCACTTGTTTTAACTGGATCAAGTGAAGAAAAAGATTTTTTCACCAAAACAAAACTAAAATCTGGAAAAACTATTTATGATGGGTACGGTTATGACAGAGGTCACCTAGCTCCTTCAGCGGATTTTAGGTGGTCAAAAAAAGCATTATCTGAATCATACTTCTACTCAAACATGTCCCCTCAACTTCCTGAATTTAACAGAGAAGGATGGGCTGAATTAGAAAATTTCCTTAGAAGCTATATTTATGAAAACAATGTCGAACTTCATGTTTTAACTGGCCCAATATTGAGTGATGATTTAGATAAAATAAATAAAAGCATTAATCAAATTAGCATACCAAAATTTTTCTACAAAATTGCCATTGACTTCACCAACAATAAGTCTATTGGTTTTCTAATGCCTAATAAAAAATTGGATTATCCTTTAGAATATTATGTCACTAGTATTGATAGCATTGAAAATGTTAGCAATTTGGATTTTAACTATCAACTTGAAGACAGTTTAGAAAATCAATTGGAAAAACCAATGGATATCTCAGAATGGCAAACTAAAAAAAGAAAAGGAAATGTAGCCCCAATGACTATTAGTGAGTTAAAGAAAAATGAATTCAATACAGTTCAAGCAAAAACTTTTGCAAATACTGGAGATAAAATAAAGGTGTGTGGCTTAGCTGTAAGCACAAAACTCAGTAAAAATGGTCATACGTTTATCAACCTTGATCAATCCTTTCCGAATCAAATATTTAGTGCAACCATTTGGAAGTCTAATAGTCTAAACTTTAGCTATCAACCTCACATTGAATTATTAAATAAAAAAGTATGCTTAAAAGGGAAAGTTACTTTGAATAATAAAACTCCTACAATGGATATTATTAATGAGAAAGCTATTGAATTAATAGAAGATTAATTATTCAAAAGCCAACCAAAAAGCGTCAATATCTTGTCCCCACCATGTTCCAT
>JBELEU010000193.1:0-3894 GCA_042093455.1 Crocinitomicaceae bacterium
CTGCTTGCCAAACATCATTATACAAATTATTAGTTTTCAAACCATTTATAAATATATAATCAACCTCCTGCAAGATTCGTACCTTTTCTTCATCTACATCTCCTAAAATACGAATTCCTAGTCCTGGACCTGGGAAAGGATGCCTATTTAAAATATTTTCAGGAAGATTCATCGACCGCCCTACTCTTCTGACTTCATCTTTAAATAAAGCACGTAAAGGTTCAACAATTTTTAGTTTCATATAATCTGGTAACCCACCAACATTATGATGAGACTTAATGGTTGCTGATGGACCATTAACTGAAACCGATTCAATAACATCAGGATAAATTGTTCCTTGGGCTAACCATGATACATCTTTTATAGAATTAGCTTCTTTGTCAAAAACATCAATAAAAACTTTTCCAATTGCTTTTCTTTTAAGTTCTGGATCAGTTACACCTTTAAGTTCATGGTAAAATAAATTTTTCGCATCTACACCTTTCACATTCAGACCTAAAGTTTTGTAGCTTTCAAGTACATCTTCAAATTCATTTTTTCTGAGCAATCCATTGTCAACAAAAATGCAATATAAATTAGTTCCAATTGCTTTGTGCAATAGTAATGCGGCAACACTTGAATCAACTCCACCTGAAAGACCTAAAACAACTTTTTCGCCTCCAATTTTAGATTTTAAATCATTTACAGTTACGTCAACAAATGAATCTGGAGTCCAAGATGAATCACATTTTGAAATATTAATAACGAAGTTTCTTATGATTTGCATACCATCTTTACTGTGGTAAACTTCCGGATGAAATTGTATTCCAAAAGCATTGTATTTCTCAAAAGAAAAACCAGCAAACATCACATCATCAGTGCTACAAATCAAATTCATACCGTTTGCTAAATCAACAATAGTATCTCCGTGTGACATCCATACTTGTGATCCTTTTTCTATTCCTTTTAAAAGTTCAGAGTCATGAATTGTTGATAAATTAGCTCTTCCGTATTCTCTTGTTTCAGAAGCTTGAACTTTGCCTCCATTAGCATGAACTAAAAACTGAGCACCATAACAAACACCCAACAAGGGATATTTACCTAAAATACCACTTAAATCTGGATTAGGAGCATTTTTTTGCCTAACGCTTGATGGACTTCCAGAAAGAATAACACCTTTAATAGAATCATCTAAAGCAGGGATGTTATTGTAAGGATGAATTTCACAGTAAACATTTAGTTCTCTAACTCTTCTAGCTATAAGTTGTGTATACTGTGAACCAAAATCAAGTATCAATATTTTTTCTTGCATATGCAAATCTAATCATCGTGAAATAACTACAATTAATGAAATTGATTTTTTTATTATAAATTATCATTTGATTGATAATACCATGTAATTTTGTTAAAATTTGAAAAATTCATTGCATAATCATTTAATTGTAATTGCTGGACCAACAGCTTCTGGAAAAACTTCATTAGCAATTGACCTAGCTTTGCATTTTAATTGTGAAATAATATCAGCTGATAGTCGACAATTTTACAAGGAAATTTCGATTGGAACTGCTAAACCTTCTGAACAAGAGCTCAAGAAAGTAAAGCATCACTTTATAAACAACAAACACATTGAAGAGCTTTATTCTGCTGGTGAGTTTGAAAAAGATGTAATTGCTTTATTGCCTACATTATTTGACAAAAATAATATTGTTATTATGGCAGGTGGATCTGGTATGTATATAGATGCCGTTTGCAATGGGTTCGATGAACTTCCAAAAAGCATTGCAATTAGAAATGACTTAAATAAACTTTATGAGTCAAAAGGGATATCAACTTTACAAGAGGAGCTTGAGTCTAGAGATCCAGATTGTTTTTTAAAAATAGATCAAAAAAATCCTCAAAGATTAATTAGAGCTCTTGAGATATGTAGAATAACAAACCAACCTTATTCTAAACTATTGAATAAAAAAAAGGAAAAGAGATCTTTTCAAATACACAAAATTGCAATTAATATTGACAAAGATTTGCTTAAAAATCGAATAGATAAAAGAGTGAATCAAATGATAAATAACGGACTTGAAAAAGAAGCTAGAAAAATGTTTAATAAACAAAATTTAAACTCTTTAAAAACAGTAGGTTATAAAGAATTTTTTGAGCACTTTAACGAAAAAACAAAATTGGAAAACACAATTGAAAACATAAAGACCAATACTAGAAAATATGCCAAAAGACAAGTTACTTGGCTCAAAAGAAACAACGATTACTTTTGGGTTAATTCAATTCTGCAAAAAGAAAGGTTAAATGAGATTATTTCTCATCTTAAAAAAACAATTAAAGAATAACTATTTATAGTTTTCATTGAGAAAAAACATCTCATAAATAATGCCATCTGCTAAACCAAATTTAGGAACAATTATTTCATTTGCTCCAGCTTCCTTCATCACCATTTGATATAATTTTGAGGAAGGCACAATAACATCTGCCCTATCTGGTTTTAACTTTAACACTTTAATTCTGTCTTGATAACTGAATGACGATATTAAACTAGTTGTAGATATCATATCTTGTAATGACATAGGCGCATTTAATTTTTGGTTACTTAGCCCATACAACTTATTAATGCTTCCACCTGTTCCAATAGCTACTAATTTACGGTTAATGGGTGTCTTGTCTTTAATCCAATCTTTGATTTCATCTATTACTTGAAAAGTATCCTGTTTTTCTAATTGCCTAACAGATCCAATTTTAAAAGATTTTGCTGCAATTTTTTTAGTTTTTTCGATTAAAGTCAACTCTGTACTACCTCCACCTACATCGATTAAAATATAGTTTTTATCAACTTCTAAATCAAGAAAATTAAAATTATTAAAAATCAATTTTGCTTCTTCTGATCCAGAAATAACCTCTAGTTTAATACCAGTTTTGTTGTAAATAGACTCACAAACTTCTTTACTATTAAGAGCTTCTCTCATAGCACTTGTCGCACAAGCTCTATAGTGAGTAACATCATTGACATTCATCAACAACTTAAAAGCATTAAAAGAATCAATTAGTTTAAAAATATTTTTTTTAGAAACATTTCCGTTTTTAAAAACATCTTTTCCTAATCTAATAGGAACTCTAATTAAAGAAATTTTATTAAAATAAAATGTTGAATCAGAGCTAATTACAGATTCATTTATCAATAACCTAATAGCATTAGAGCCAATATCAATTGCAGCATATTTCATTCAAACTAAATTATAAAAACATTCATTGAATTGATTTTAATCAATGAATTTTATTTTGTTTAAAGACATATCTATATTTATGGTTTAATTGTAATATATTTCAACTATGAATTTATGGTCAGACTTTCCAATTCCCTCTACAAATGATTGGAAAAAAAAATTGGAGAATGATTTAAAAAACAATGACCTTAGTTCATTGAGTTGGAAGCATAGTATTGGGGACATTGATCCTCTCATAGATCACAATACAAACAGTGAGTTTTTCTTAAAACCTTCAAAACTCAAAAGTTTATCCTGGAAAATTGATCATTCAAACTACACCAATTCTATTGTTCTAAAAACTCTTTCTTATGGAATTAATTCATTGATTTTTGAAAACATCCCCTACAATAAAACTATTTTTAAGGATGTAATGCATGAAATCATTTTTCAAAATGTTTTAATTAATCATTCATCAAACGAAGAAACAACTTCATCTTGGGTAAAGTGGATAAAAAACAATTATTCAAAATGCAAAGGATCATTTAGGTTTGACCCTATACAATTTGCAATTAACAATGAATTTCAAGAAAAAGAACTATCACATCAACTTGATAATTGGAAAAACTTAATCGCTGATTTATCTGAAACTAACTATTCGTGCATATATGTTGATGGAGGAGTATATGGTGAGGCATTGGCAAATACT
>JBELEU010000194.1:0-3828 GCA_042093455.1 Crocinitomicaceae bacterium
ATTTGATGTTCTTTTTATATACTTCCCAATCAATTGATTTTTCCGCAATAGTTTCATATCCAGTTGCCTCAACAAAAGCAGAAAATTGTTCGTTCGTAACTTCATGAACATCCATAAAAAAAGAATTAACTTTAACTGTATGTTGAGGAAATTCTCTTTTAAGTCCCATTTCGCTATTGTTTGCCCCCATCAAAAAAACTCCACCTTTAATAAAAGTCATTTCATTGATTTTGTCATTGTATAAAAAAGCTGAATCCTTGTTGTTTTGGATTTGAGTTACTGAATCTATTTGATTAAAATTTATTTTTGAATTTTCACAACATGATGACAATTCTTGATTATTAATTTCTTCATATTGATTTTGACAGGACAGAAAAAGTGTTGTAATAATCAACAATAAAACAATATGAAGCATTCTATTCATTTATGGTAATATTTCATATTAATTAATAATTGGAGTTAATAGAATCTAAAGAAATTTTTTTCCAAGTAATTCCTTCTTTCCATTTAGGTGCATGAACTTTTATTAAATAATTATCTAATGTTTTTTCAAGCGAATCTTTAATTTGAGATTCTACATTAGAAAGATTTTTTTCTTCTTTAATATCATTGGATAAATTGTAAAGTAAAGCCTCACCATTGTCTTGAAACTTTAAAAGTTTAAAGTCCCCTTTAATAATTGCTGAATGGGGTCTTTTTAATGCAATACCGTTTCTGTAAGGAACGTGAAAGAAAATACCTTCAACTTCTCTTCTTACTTTTGAATTTGTATTGTTAAGTAAATTATTTTTTATACTTCCACCATCAATATCATTCAATTTAACTTTATCTCCCCCTGCAAGAGAAACTATGGTTGGTAAAATATCAGAACCTGAAACGGATTCATTGCATTCTGTATTCTGATTAATTCCAGGGCCAGACACTATTAATGGGACTCTAACACCGCCTTCCATTGCATCCCATTTACCTCTTCTTAATGGATAATTATAACTGTTGATATATTTTTTTGCTCCAGGTACATTTGGAACAGAACCATTATCGGACATGTAAATGATATATGTATTGTCTTGTATGCCTAACTCTTTTATTTTTTTTAAAATAATGCCAACTCCATCATCAAGATCTTGAGTCATAGCTGCTAAACCTGGATCTTTTTGATATTGACCTCTTTTTTTGGATTTAAATTTTTCTAAACTATGATCTGTCATTTCAAATGAGGAATGAACTGCATAATGAGATATTTGCAAATAAAATGGTGTATTATTCTTAGCATTTGCATTAATGAATTCAACAGCTTTATTAGTGATTGAAAAAATGTTTTTTGGATCTTCTTTTATAGAATAGTTCCATTGTTCCTTATTATTTACAAAACCACCTGCTTTATTTTGATTTGGGCCATCACTAATATCATATCCCAAAACACTTGGGTGACTTCCCATTCCCCATTTACCAAAATGTGCAGCTTGATAATTTCTATTGATTTGCTTAAGTGCTTTTGGAATACTAATAGTGCTTTCATGATCTATATGATCAGAATTCATTCCAACTCTAATTAGAGATAATCTTGCAGGCGTTTTTCCAAATTGAATGCTATATCTTGAAGGTGCACAAACCGGAGCTGCAGAATAAGCATTTGAAAATTTCATGCCTTTATTAGCAAGAATTTCAAGATTATTTGTTTCATAGTAATCACTTTTGGACAATGGCTCTGTATTCAACATTTGAACTGAGGTCCCATTCCAACCTTGATCATCGGCAAGTATTAAAATAAAATTTGGAGAAGACGTTAATTCTTTATTTTCTGAAATTCCATCGTAATTATTCTTACAGCTATTTAATAGCAAACTGAATAAAATAAAAACTTTAAAATAATGTTTGGCAACAATTTTATGTAAATAAACAGTTGTCATATCCATTACTTAATGTAAGACCATAATTTTATTATTTATCCATCTTTCATTAATAAATGTCTCTAAAAAGTAAATATTATTAGGTATTTTAATGACATCAAAAGAAAATTTATTTTTCATAGGTTTTTCAATAAAATAAACTTTACCAAGTAAATCTCTCAACACAACTTTCTCAATTATTCCAGATGAATTCATATTTATAAATTCATTTGAAGGATTAGGATATATTTCTAAAGAAATTTCATTGCTTGCTATGGCAGATGGAGGACATGGACTACAACTTTCCCAACAAACTACAGATAATGTATCATTAGAATTAGGAATAATTAGCAGTCTATTTGTGAAATTAACATTTCCATTTGTACAAACTTCATTTGGATCAAGTGATTCCTGAATAGACCATGAATCGGCAGAAAATTTATATTCAATAGTATCGTTAGGCATAAAACTAATTTCTTTTTCCCAAACATTATTGTTATCAGCATCTGTCATTTGATCACAACTTCCACACCAAGAATTAAATGTTCCGTTAATTTCTGGAGAAGTAAAAGGAGTATTAACTTGAGACATATCTAATTTAAATGTCACTTGAACAGAATCCACTACTTGATTTGTGTTTGAAACTACCATTTCTTTCCAAAATATGGTGTCAAAATTTTGTCCTCCCCAAGGTGCTCTTAATCCAAACCTGGCAATTGGACCATTGTAAACAGAAGATAATCCACCAGATGGAATAGAGTCTAAAGAAATAGAATAGGTTGTAAATCCAGTCATAGCAGTATCAACTTGAAAAGTATAATAACACGTATCTGAATTTGTACCAGGTGGATACAAAAACAGTCTTGCAATACCAGACCCAGTTGTTGGATTTTTAACTGTTACTTCAACTAAATTGTAATCCGATGCACTGATTCCTAAGTTGGCTGAAACATTACCACTTCTCATTAATGCATTAGAACTATACAACCTCATTGCCATTGCACCAGGATGAATTGTAAGATTGCAATTGCCTCCACTCACCCATCCTTCCTTAGAATTGTCCCAATCGTATACAATTGGAGCTTGAGAGTTAATGTTGTAATAAAAAGCTAATAATAGTACTAAAAAAATATTTTTCATTATGGACTTCAATTTAAGTATCGTTTATTATTTTTTTTTAAAAAGTGGCTCTTTGTAAGATCTTGCAATAACTGTGTCTGTCATTAACTTCATCTGTGATATGGATTTATTATCACCATAATTTTCTTGTAAATCAACTAACTTTTGTTTTAAAACCTTAATTAAAGAATCGTTTTCAACATCATTATATATGTTACTCATTTCAGTTGGATCATTTTCTAAATCATACAACTCCCATTCATCCATTGAATAATAAAAGTGCATTAATTTATATCTACTTGTGCGAATTCCGTAATGCGGTTGAACTTTGTGCCAAAGAGGATATTCGTAATAATGATAATATACTGCTTCTCTTACTATGTAAGAAGAATCTTCAAAAACATGTTTGAAGCTTTCTCCCTGCATTTCTTGAGGAATATCAATTCCAACTAAATCTAACATTGTTGGTGCAAAATCAACATTCATAATTAAATCATTTGAAACTGTTCTGGGCTTAATCGTATTGGGCAATCTCATTAATAATGGCATTTTGAATGATTCCTCATACATCCATCTTTTATCAAACCAACCGTGTTCACCTAAGTAAAACCCTTGATCAGATGTGTAAATAACCAATGTATTTTCAGACAAGCCATTTTCATCTAAATAATCTAAAACTCTTCCTACTGCTCTATCAACACCAGCAATACATCTTAAATAATCCTTTACATAATTTTGATATTTCCATTTCTTTAATTCTAATCCATCTAAGGAGTCATTTGGAGTCCAATACTGCCCTTTATCGCCATAGGCCAACCAT
>JBELEU010000195.1:0-3807 GCA_042093455.1 Crocinitomicaceae bacterium
TATTTTTTTCTTTCTTATTATTTATTGATTGTTAAGTTTAGTCCTATTTCGTGGTTAATTAGTGGCATGGGTCTGTTTAAAACCACTTGGTAATTTTCATTGAATACGTTGTTTAATTTGTAAAAAATATTAAATGGATGTTTATTGACTGTAGTGCGATAATTCAATTGAAGATTAGCTATATTAAAAGCTTCTAATAAATTCAAATTATCTGAAGAAGTAAAACGATATCCATTGTAAGAATTAGTATATCTTAAAGCTAAATTTTTATAAATAACACTAAAGTCAAAATTAAATACATAATAAGGTGTGTAGATTAATTGTTTTCCAACAGACTGATCGTTAGGGTTATAGGCTTGTTCATTTGTGCTAACAACATAAGTAGAGTTGAAGCGCATGTTGAATTGTAAATCATTTTTTATCTTGAAATCAACTGAAGTAGCTGTTTCTATTCCACGACTCCAAACGCTTAAGATGTTTTGAGGCGACCAGAAAGAACCGTTAGGATACCATATTATCCAATTGTTGATGTTTCTATTGAATAGAGTAGGTTCAAATACAATTTCAATGTTTTTTAGGTTAAGTGAAGCAATTAAACCAATGTCATTACTATAGCCATTTTCAGGTTGAAGATTTATATTTCCACCTGGATTCCAATACAAATCATTTATTGTGGGAAGTCTATATATTTTTCCTATGTTTCCATAAATGCTAACTTGTTTAAAAGCTTGCCAATTAAACCCGTATGAAAATGTTAATGGAGTAAATTCATTGTAATTAAGAACCTGTCTTGTGTTAAATGATTGTGTCCATTTTTCATTTTTTGATCTCCAATTGTAAATCAAAGTAGCTGCCCATCGATTTTGAGTGATTTTATTAGCATAATTATTTCCGTTAGAAAAACAATACGTATTCATTAAAGAAGCAGAAAATTGATGATTCTCAAATGATTTATTTTTAAAATCAATTTCATTTAAAAATGAAGTAGAAGGGTTGTGGCTCTCAATAGATGATGTGGTGTTGTAATAATTGTTTACAGTATTAAAAAAAGTGGATTTGATATTTAGGCTATTTTTATTTCTAATGATTTTTAAGTCTGAAAATATTCTTGCGATGATATCATCTTGCTTAGCAAAGCTGAATTGTTCGTTTAGGGTAGGAGGTATTTTCCTTTCAAACTTTTGGTAAATTCCTATTATTTTTAAGAGTGAATTATTCCCTAAATGAATATAATTTTCATTCATTAAGCTGAGTTGATAGATGCTAGAATTTGTCTGTTTTTTTGTTTCATTATTTACAGGGTCAAGTATGGAAAAGTTGTTTTCATTTTTGTTGTGAAAAAACCTAAAGCTTGTGTGCCAATTTTTGAACCCTTTTCTAATGTTGAAATAATTTTTAAAGTTTGAAAAGCTTCCTGTTGATGAGCCGATTTTGATTTTTAATGAATCGTTGAATTTATAATTGTTTGATAAGTGAATAGCCCCGCTTATGCCGCCATTCCCCCAAAGTGAAGCAGAATTTCCAGAAAGAAGGTCAATTTCATCAACGAAAGAATTGGGTAAGGTTGATAAATCACATATACCATTTAATGGACTGTTAATCACGAAACCATTCCAAACAACAGATGTTTGTTGAGCATTGCCTCCTCGTAGAGAAATGGAAGATAAATATCCTGGTCCGTAGGATTTGATAAAAACAGCAGATTTAGAACTTAAAAACTCATCTAAGTTTGAGTTGTTGATTTGAGTGTTATTGAGTTTGTAATTTGTGGTTTTATTGTATGATTTTATTTCATCTAGACGGGTATTTTTAATGAACTCATCAAGAACAACAATGGAGTCGATGTTTTGAGCATTGTTCATAGTCGAACAAGCTAAAAATAAAAACAAAAAGAAAATTCTAATTACGACCACTTATTATTTATTAATAAGTCAATTCAAAATGGTCTAGTTTTAGGAAATATTTATAATGAATTAGAAATACGTAATCTTAAAAAACATATTTGCTTTTCCATCATAAGAGTTTACTTCAATCCACGAAAGTAGGCCCCATGGCTAAAAAGGCAGGTCTCCTGACTTGTAAAAAATTTTCACTTGCCTTCCCATCTATAATTGAAAGTGGCGTTTTTGTGAAAATGTAATTTACTTACAGTTGCGGGACAGTTGATGATTTTAACATCATTCCCTTTTAATTTAATAAAAACCTATTTAGCTGATAGTTTATCTGAAAGAACTGATGCAAACATATAAATTTATTCTTTAAAATGAGGTCAAGTTAATGCAATTAGTAATAATATTTTGTTTTTACATCAGTTTTTAAATCATTAATAAATAAAATTATACATTTGCAAAATATTTATTTAAGATATGAAGTATTTATACAATAAAAAAATAGTGCTAGGCTTGTTTTTGTTAACCTGTTTTTCTGTTTTTTCACAGGCACCGGAAGCTTTTAAATATCAAGCAGTAGTTCGAGATAATTCAGGTCAACCAATTGTAAATCAGAATGTTGGTTTTAAAATTGTTGTATATCAAAACGGGTGTGAAGGAGTAGGTTTGTTAAAATATCAAGAAATTTTTACTGTTTTAACAAATAACTATGGACTTGCAAATCTTTCAGTTGGTTTAGGCACTCCAATTTTAGGCCAATTTGATTTAATTGATTGGAGTCAAGGTTCCTATTTTATCGAATCTTCTGTTGATATAAATGGTGGTACAAATTTTATAAATATGTCATGTAATGAATTACTAAGTGTGCCATATGCTTTATATGCCAAAAACTCTGGGAGTAGTTTACCTGGTCCATCAGGTCCTTCTGGTTTATCTTCTTTGTTAAGTCAAACTATTTTAGCTTCAGGAAATAATGTGTGTCCAAACGGTGGTCTTCTAATTGAGTCGGGTATTGATTCAAATACCAATAGCGTTCTCGATTATTTTGAGGTTACAGATACTGGTTATGTATGCAATGGAGATTCAGCATCAAATACTGACAATCAAAATTTAGAAGATTTTATTCTTCTCCCAAACAATGTCTTGTCATTAAGTATTGAAGACGGAGTTGGAGTTGCTGTTGATTTATCTTCTTTATTAGGATCTGATGATCAGCAAGTTCAGGTTTTTGATTATGATTCCTTAACACAGATTCTAACTTTAGAATTAGAAAATGGAGGTGTATCAAATGTTCAATTATCTCCTTATGGTTTAACTGGCTCAACAGGTCCTCAAGGAGCAACAGGTCCAACAGGAGCTTCTGTTCATTTTCAGTATTTATTTGAATCTCAAACCAGTATTGGTGGTTTTGTCTCAAATAATTATTTACAATTTAATAATTGGGGGAATGCAATTACTCAATTAGCAATGTCATATTACCCAAACTTAATGAGTGGAGCAGATATTGAAAATTATCTAAAAGCACAAGATGATCCATCTACAAATGGTTATAAAAGCACAATGACAATTCGTTCTTTAGATAATGTAGATGACTATTTTATATTTGGAATTGATACAATATTTTTCAGTGGAACTGGACACTTGGTATACAATGTTTCATTAATTAGTAAAACCCAAAATTTACTTCAATTCTCTCAAAATGAAAATTTGGCTATTAACTTTAATCTTTCTGGAAGTAGTTCACCTGGCCAACAGGGTTCAACTGGAGCACAAGGAATTCAAGGGCCAACAGGATCAGCGGGTCAAGATGGGAATGATGGGTTACAAGGTCCAACCGGTACACAAGGTATTGCAGGACCTACTGGTGCTCAAGGAATTCAAGGTGTAACAGGATTAAATGGAAATGATGGAGCAACTG
>JBELEU010000196.1:0-3776 GCA_042093455.1 Crocinitomicaceae bacterium
TGTAAAAAATGCAATTTTTACAGCTTCATTACTTTCTTTTTTTTCATTGATTCGTTTATTGTGGTCTTGAGAAATTATTGATGAACTAAATAAGCACATCATAATAATAAAGCTTGTTGTTTTAAATATATTTATTGTTTTCATGGCTGTTAATTTAAAGGTTAATAAAGGTTAATTTCAGTTTCAAAATAGTCATCTATGTTTTCATTGATTTTTAAATAGTTTTTATCTTCATCTTGGTTGAATGTATAATACAATTCGTCTTCTGTACTTAAGTAGTCATCAATGGAGTTACTTAATTGTTCATAATTAATACTGTCATTGTTAATCGAATTAGTAAACAAAGAATAGACACCAATTATTAATAAGAAAACAGCTGCTATTTTTATAAAATTTTTAAAGAAAATAATTTTAGTATTTTTTGATTCTAAATTACTAATACGTATTTCTAGCTCACTGTTTAATTCTTTGAAATAGTTTTCAGGTATTTTATAAAGTGAGTCTGCACACTTCTTGTTTTTTCTGTTAAATATATCTTTCTCTTTGTTCATTTATTATATGATGCTTAGTTTAAAAAAAGGTTTAATTTTTAGAAAGAAATAATTTGATTTTTGAGACGGCATGATGGTAGTTTGCTTTTAATCCACCAATACTAATTCCTGTTATTTTTTGAATTTCTTTGTAGCTCAAGTCCTCAAAATATTTTAATTGAAATACCATTCTTTGCTTTTCTGGGAGTTGGTAAATTGATTTTTCTAATAAAAAGCTAATTTCATCAGCATCTTTATGAAATATATTGTTCGAAGGTTGATCAATTGATCTGATTTCAGTTATATCTAAATGATATTCCTTTTTGTTTTTTCTAATCCATTGAATTGCTTCATTATAAGCTACTCTATAAATCCAAGTTGATAATTTTGATTTACCATTAAAAGTGTTGAGTTTATTCCAGCACTTTATGAAAACTTCTTGAAGAACATCATCCGTGTTGTCATGAGAAACAACAATCCTTCTTATTTGAAGATAAACTGGTTCTTTAAAATGATTGACCAATAGGTTGAAACCCTCATTTTTGGTTTTATCATTTTTGAATAGATTTAATATTTTTTCTTCTACTTCTTTGTCATGCATTTAAAGGCGATTACTTTCGCTTTAAAACACGATGCGTAGCTTTTATAATATCTGATGAATGTAAACCGTACTTTTTCATTAAATCTGCTGGTTTTCCACTTTCTCCAAATTTATCATTAACTGCAACAAACTCAATAGGAGCTGGATTATTCTTAGCTAACAATTGAGCTATTGATTCTCCCATTCCTCCAGCAATTTGGTGTTCTTCAGCTGTAACTACACATTTTGTTTTAAGAACTGAAGATAAGATGCTTTTATTGTCTAAAGGTTTAATGGTGTGAATATTAATTAGTTCAACAGATATTCCTTCTTCTGATAAAGCTTTTGCAGCTTCAACAGCTTCCCAAACCAAATGACCTGTTGCAAAAATAGAGACATCTGTACCTTCTTGCAGCATTAAAGCTTTTCCAATTTCAAACGGAGTGTCCTCTGGAATGAATATTGGAACTTTAGGTCTTCCAAATCTTAAATAAACAGGACCGTAGTGATCGGCAATTGCAATAGTTGCTGCTTTAGTTTGGTTGTAATCACATGGATTAATTACTGTCATTCCTGGAAGCATTTTCATCATTCCAATATCTTCTAATACTTGATGAGTAGCTCCATCTTCACCCAATGTTAGTCCTGCATGTGAAGCACATAATTTAACATTTTTATTAGAGTAAGCAATTGATTGTCTTACTTGATCATAAACTCTACTAGTTGAAAAATTAGCAAAAGTTCCAGTAAATGGAATCTTTCCACCAATAGTCATTCCTGCAGCCATACTCATCATGTTAGCTTCAGCTATTCCTGCTTGAAAGAATCTATCTGGGTATTTGTTTTGAAAATCATTCATTTTGAGCGAACCTGTTAAATCTGCACAAAGTGCTACTACATTGGGGTGTGTTTCCCCAAGCTGAGAAAGACCTGCTCCAAAACCTGAGCGTGTGTCACTATTTCCTAATACTTCAATTTTCATTTTATAGTGTGATGTTTATTTGTTGACCCGAATTTATTTTAAATTCTTTAATTATGGTGTGAGCTGTATTATGAGATCGTCCATATCTGAACGATATTTTATATTTTCCCGGTTGAATATTTAAATTGGTTATTCCGTCTTCATCGTCAAAATCATACAGCCAAGTGTTTTTCCCGTTTTCATCTAAAAATAATGATGCAGGCCCATCGGTTTTATTCACTCGAATACTGCCGTAAAAAGGTATTATTATATCTGTTATTTTACTTTGATTTATTTTAACATCTTCAAATTTAATTCTGGGAATGCTTAATATCTCTAAATCATATTTTCCAACAATATACTTTTCAGTAGTGTTCATGTTTTGAACATTAAGAATTGATGACTCATTGTCTTCTTTTAGGATGCAATTAATTCCTGTAAATAAGCTGTTATTTCCTTGAACTCTTAATCTTAAATTTCCCTGAGGGGTATTTGCTTTTATTATATTGTGTTTTCCCGGTATAAGTCTAATGCTGTCTAAAATTACCTCAGGTTTCGTATGAACTACAAGTTTATAAGTGTATATAGGATCTAAAGATAATGTGTCAGGATTATTTTCTCTGTTTAATGTGTGCATGTAAGTGTTCATTAGTCTTCCAGACCTAGATTCGTAAAAACTCATGGTTACATTGCTTTCCAGGGGTTCATTGTCAATATTATTCAAATTCACTTGTACGGTTGTATTGTTAAGTGCTTGACTAATAACAAAACTTAATACACTTTTGAAAGCATCTTCATTTTCGGCACTTAAAAATTCACCTATGCAATCAAATTGATTCATGTAAGAGGTGTCTAATCCTAAACCAATAACAAATGGTTTTAGCTTTATGTTCTTTGCTTTTAATGCCAAAGAGACTGCACATGGGTCTTCATCGCAGGCTTCAATACCATCTGTAATAAGTATTATGATATTTCTACAATCTTGGCACTCAGGAAAATCATTAGCAGAGTATTCTAATGATCTAGCAATAGGGGTTGTTCCTTTAGGTTCTATGCTTCTAATTTTATTAATTATTTTGGAGTAGTTCTCTTTCGCTGATTTAAAAGGGACTTCTAATTTAGTGTCGGAACAATCTTGTTTTCCAGGCATTATTCTTGTTTGATGCCCATACACCCTTAAAGCTAAATCAACATTTTCTAGATTTTTAAGACTGTCTAAGGTTTGCATCATTAGAGATTTTGCAACTGCAATTTTGCTGCTTTTTTCCCACTGAGCATTCATGCTGTTTGATCCGTCAAATATGAAAAGAATTCTTATTTTCCCATCTTGATTTTCTGGCTGTGAAAAAACACTTATTGGAGACAGTCCAATCAATAAGAGAGTTAATATTAGTGTATGAATAATTCTCATCTAAACTGATTATATCAATTATAGTTCCAAATTTTAAAATTATTAATAATCTCCTAGTGTTTCTTCCAATTGATCAAGTGCAATTTTAAGTTGTTCATCATTAGGAGCTACACCATGCCATTTGTGAGACCCCATCATGTAATCGACACCGAATCCCATTTCTGTAGCCATTATTATCATTATTGGTTTGCCATTTCCTGTTTTTGATTTGGCACTTTCTAAAGTTTCATATATCTCATCAATTGAATTGCCATTGCATGACATGACATCCCATCCAAAAGCTTTCCATTTCCC
>JBELEU010000197.1:0-3800 GCA_042093455.1 Crocinitomicaceae bacterium
GTGATTTACAAAATCGATTTCATCCTTCCTTGTCTCCTCGCCTATTACATCTTTAGCAAAGGATTTACATAAATCTAGAAAAGCATCTGTCTCATAGTTTTCATCATGAACATAGTCTATTTTCAAGAAGTCCTTTTTCCAGTATTCTGCATCGTAGTTATTATTGTCAACGGATAAAACTTTCAAGCCTTGCTCAGTCTCTAGAATCAAACAACCTTTATCTAGTTTCTTAACGCTAATGCCTTTTTCAGTATTAATTGTCAGCTTCTTATCCTTTTCCTCCACTTGTAAAAAAGCGTCTTTTCTTTCCGATTTAAAGATACCTATTGCTTTTACCTGCTCCCCTAAGTGGTGCATCTTATCAAAATAAGCAATAAACAAATCTCCAGTTTTTATGTGCGGATGGTTTGATTGATCGAACAAGTGGCGAAGGATCAATACAGAGTTCTCAAAAAAAGAAGACTTATCTGAAAAGATATTTTCACATATTCCATTTAGCGGATTGTAACTTAAATCTACATCATGAACAAAATGAAATTTCTCTGTAATTTTTGTAAATGGTTTCAGAAAATAATAAGTTAACAACTGGGATAAATCATCATTAAGCATGACTGGTTCTTGGGAAACAAAGATGCTTTCTCCTTTGTGCTTATTCCCTACTCTATGAATTGCTAGCTGACCTAAATTGGCTGTTTCTACATTTATCATTTGTCCATTTTTTAAGAATGAACAATAATACAAAAAAGCTATTGGCTTATCAGAAAATGTTAATAAGTTAGGATAAGGTGACTACAACCACTATGGCAAACTAGGGTGCCACTTGACGCACAATAAAATTACTTTTCATTTCTTTCAAATGAATCTAGGCTACTATTCATAGCAAAGTAAACTAATAGTGCAAATAAGCTTATTGTAAGCTTGAATAAAATTGTATTTTCAGTTACAAACATTCCAATTATGATGAAAAGACAAATATCCCGAATGAGTCTGTATACTATCTCCATATCTTTGTTTTAGTTTACAAAAATTAACTAAAGCCTTTACTAATAATTGGTTTTATCTAATTGATATTATCCTAAAATAACAAAAAAAGATGATTCAGGCACCAAGTTAAAAGCAATTTTTTAGTTCCTACGAATATAAAAACACAGATCAATTGTTTAAAAGAAGTGAAACAAAGTTATCACCAAAATAATTTTAATAAAAAGAAATATTTAGTAGAATTTTAGGCAACAGACTCCCCCTTTCCTAACCTAGCCAAGAGCTTTACATGGCTAACCACCGCATCCGTAAATGTTTCCTTTGAATAATAAGGCACACCGTATTCTTCACAAGTTGCTTTTACAATTTTAGAAATTTTCGGGTAATGGATATGACAAATGGTTGGAAACATATGATGCTCTACTTGATAATTTAAACCACCCATATACCAGCCTAAAATATTGTTTTTAGGCGCGAAATTGGCTGTTGTTTTAAATTGATGAATTGCCCAATTATTTTCTAGACTACCTTCTTCATCCGGCTCTGGAAAATCAGTGTCTTCAATTACATGAGCCGGTTGAAATACTAACGCTAAAATTAATCCAGCAACAAAATGTTTAGAGAAAAAACACAAGAACCAAAACCCGAAAGAAATATCCATAAAGTAAAGTGGTAAAAAAGCAAATAAAAATAAGTAAACAATTTTTACCGCAAATATTTCCAGTAAGGCCATTGCTAATGATTTGCCCTGCGCTTTAAGCAATTCATCTTTCTTAAAAGATGCTATTTGAACAAAATCTTTTGCCACTACCCAATAAAATGTCATAAGGCCATAAAAAAACCACGCATAAATAATTTGAAACTTTTGAAATTTAAAATGTGGTTGTCTTGGTGAAAAGCGCATTAGCTTACCCGTGTCAATATCTTGATCCATATCAGAAATATTGGTATAGGTATGGTGTAAAACATTGTGCTGAATTTTCCAGTTTAAGGCATAACCGCCTGCAAAATTGATTGTCATTCCCAATAATTTGTTGACCATTTGGTTTTTAGAGTAAGAACCGTGATTTGCATCGTGCATTATTGTTAACCCAACACCAGCCATGCCTATTCCCATAAAGACCCAAAGCAAAACTTGAATAAATGGGTTAGGAACAAAACCTGCTAACAACAAAACCAATGGCGTAAAAAATGAAGTTAAAATAATCGCTGTTTTCCATTTCATTCTGGAATTTGCAAATTTTGAAATGTTATTTTCTTTAAAATAACCATTTACACGCTTCTTTAAAACCTTATAAAATTCAGGCTTATCTTTTGTATTAAATCTTACCGTCTTTAAAGTCATAGATTAAAATATTACCTTATGAAGTACAAAGATAAATCATTTTACCTCCTTATTTGCTGATATAAAACATAATTACTAACATTTTTTTGAACCATATACTATTATGGTACCCTCAAAACAACAGCTTTTATGGCATTTTGGATAATAAATGTTCTTAAAATTACTATTTAAAATTAAGAATATAAATTTTTACACAATTTTGCTGATACTAAGTTTTATATTTAAATTCGAAAATGTAGAACTAGCTTTACACAATCTTATCAATGAATAAAAAGAAACATATTATACTCTTTGATGGCGAATGCACTTTCTGCAGTTTTTGGGTAAAATTTGTGCTAAAACGAGATAAAAAAGACCTATTTCGATTCGCTTCATTGCAATCAATGGCTGGAATTTACTATACAGACAAGCATGATATTGATGACAGTGTAGATTCTGTTGTTCTCATCCACAAAGATGGAAGCGCTTTCATTAAAACAAATGCCATATTTGAAATACTATACTTGCTTGGTGGGTTAGGAAAATTTATATACGGACTTAAGATCTTTCCAAGATTTATTAGAGACTTCTTTTATGATATTATCGCCAAGATGCGCTATAAACTATTTAAACGAAAAGCGTGTGAATTACCTTTGAATGTTAACTACAAGAGTAAGTTCTTATGAAAAAGCCATTTCTAACAGCTGAATGCAACCTAAAAAATCATTTAACTCTCTTAGAGCCCTCTAAATTGAGAATAAAATAATTAAACCGGATTAAATTCAACTTATTATTTTTTCTAAAACCATTGTTTTATTCGGTTAATTCTTTTTTGGCTTCGTTTAACTTTTATTTGAAGTCACAAAAAAAATTGATAATTTTGTTAGGACTAATTTTAATGATAACAATATGGATCTCAATAAAAGAATTTTATTTAGCTTATTTTTCATAGCCAATCTTAATATTGTGGCTCAAACAGCAGAACAGCAAAAATTCACTGCCAACTTAGATAATTTTGTTGAAAAAAAAATGAAAGATTTCAGTTCTTTTGAATTGGTTTTTCTTAAAACAATTGAAGATGCTGACCTTGCTCAAAATCATTTATCATGGAAAGCTGAGCATCTCAAAAATGATATTGAGGAAAGAAAAGAAAAATTGTCAGTTGATAAAACAACAGATTTTCAGATTAAATTTGAAAACTACAGAGAACTAATAAAACTGTGTAAAGAAAAGAGAAAGGTACTTTATCAAGCGGAAAAAATAAAAAGTAGAGCCAACGAATAAATAGAAGTTGAAAATTATGGAAAATACAAAACTCTTCTGTGCAATTATATTAGTGGCATTTGCGTCTGTTATTTCGGGCCAAACTTCAACAACTAATGGCAACTGGACTTCAGGTGCAACATGGGTGGGTGGTGTAGCTCCAAGTGAAATAATAGGTAGTGGTGATTTTGTTACTATAGCGGCTGGTGATACCGTTACGATAAATTCAGCG
>JBELEU010000198.1:0-3790 GCA_042093455.1 Crocinitomicaceae bacterium
TTTGGATGTTATTAATAAACTTAACCAATCATTTGATCTGCCTATCTCTGCTTATAATGTTAGCGGTGAATACGCAATGATACATGCTGCATCTCAAAAAGGATGGTTAGATTATGAAAAGAGTATGGTCGAAACATTAACTAGTATAAAAAGAGCAGGTGCCTCAATAATTCTTACCTACTTCGCCAAAGACTTTGCAAGTTTAAACAACTAGCTTTCCCTTGAAAAATAAATATTATTATTACTTGACAAATCATGTCTAAAAACATATCCATTTAAGTTAAATAGTTTTAAATTTTCGATGGATGTTATTTTATTAACTATTATAAAATTTGCCATCTTTCCCCTAGCTTTTTTGGCGTGACTTGAAACTATCTTTTCAGTACCGTTTTTCACTTCTAAAAAGTGACATGTAATGAATTTAGCAGTTAACGTTTTAGTATCAATAACTTTTGAATATTCATTACTGGCTAAATTAACTATGATCTCATTGGGAAAGTATTTATTCAAATAACTTGTAATTTCATATGACCAAAATTCATAAAGTGAATTTATTTGAGATGATATTTCAAACTTTAAAGCCATTTCAAGTCTATAGAATTCAATTAAATCTAAAGGTCTTAAAATACCATACAAACCACTCAAAACATATAAGTGATTTTGTGCATAATCAATCTCATCAATGCTCATATTAGTGGCAGACAAACCCTTAAATGCTATTCCATCGTAATAATAAATAGATGGAAATCTATTGTCAGAATCACCATTATTTAGAGATTGAAAAGCATCAAAAGTAGTTTGACTAATAGAATCATTAGTTTTCATTTTTAATTTAAAGTCCGAAGACTTCCAACCAGATAAAACAGAAATAATTTGTTGTGTTTTATTTTCAAACAATGGTTTTGTTGTCTTTAAAACAAAATTAGGCTGTTTAGATTTCATTGACTTAGCTGGGGATAATAAAACTTTCATTTAATTATAAATTAACATTTTAGCAACAACAATTTTAAATGAAAAATGCTAATTTTTTGATGAAGTTCATTAAAATATTGAGGAATAATTTTATTTTTAAATTAATAAAAACAAAAAATCATGAATATTGGCTTTGTAATGTACGAATGGAGTTCAGTAAGACCTGAACTTGACAGCACACTTAGACTAATACAAGAATCGGTTTCAAGAGGACATAAAGTATCACTTATCTACCCTAATGAAATGGCAATTCGAAGAACAAGTGTTTGGGCTAATTGTAGGATAGTAACATCTTCATCACCAAACTCAGAAGATAACTTTGAATTTTATAAAAGCTGCTCTCTAAATGAAGAGTTTCTTCCAATGAACGATCATGATGTAGTTTTTTTTAGAGACAATCCACCTTTAGATACACACGTATTAAACTTTATGGATACTCTTGATAATGAAATATTTTTTGTTAATTCTATTTCAGGTTTACGAAAAGCCAATAACAAAATTTACCCGGCAACTTTGGCTGCACTTCACAACAACGAAGACCCTTCTAAAAGATTAATTCCCCTGACCACTGTTTCAAGAAATAAAAAGTATTTAAAGCAAGTTATTGAAGACTATGATTTAAATAAATTCATATTGAAACCAATGGATGGTTTTGGAGGAAGTGGTGTTATTTTAATGGATAAATCTTCAAAAACTTCTAAATTCAATGTTAACTCTCTTCTCGATTTCTATATTAACCAAGGAGGTAAAAATAACTACATTATTCTTCAAGAATATATCGAAACAGAACTAAAAGGAGACATTAGAGTTTTGATGCTAAATGGAAAACCTATTGGTTCAATGAGAAGAGTTCCAGCAAAAGATGATCATAGATCAAACGTACATGCAGGAGGATATTGTGTTGAACATGATTTGGATGAACATGAATTAATGCTTTGTGATTTAATAGGTCCACAACTCGTTAAAGACGGACTTTTTTTAGTAGGTTTAGACTTAATGGGCGGAAAACTTATTGAAGTCAATGTTTGTAGTCCAGGTGGATTTGTAGAAATAAATCAGGACAAAGATTATAAAATTCAAAAAAGTGTTTTAGATTTTGTTGAAGAAACACGTAACAAATAGCCTATCTAAATATTAAATGGTACAAACTGAATCGCTTTCTATTAATGAAATTATTAAAAAAATTAAGAAGTATGAAACTTTTGAAGCAGTACCAATCGATAAGTCCTTTCATTTAAAAATCAGAAGCTATCTACCTTTTATAAGTGCTGCTATTCATTCTGGAAGTAATTTAAGAGGCAACTTAATTGAAAAAGTAATCCACAACGATTATGAAAGATGGTATGAAGAGGATCCGCATACAGATACCTTCATTTCATCTATGCCCATAACCATAACTGGAAATGACTCAAGGTTTGAATATGATTTAAATAGAAGTTTAGAAAATTGCGTTTATGAGGATGCATGGGGTAAACAAGTTTGGAGAAAACCTCTTACTAAGTCAATTATAAAAGAAAGTCAACAAAAACATAAGAATTTTTACAAAGTAATTGATGCATTGGTTCAATCAATAGAACTCAAATACGGAGGCTGTATTGTATTTGACATGCATTCTTACAATCATGTTAGACACGATAAAAATGTACCCGTTTTCAATATTGGAACTAAAAATATTGACTCAAAAAAACATAAAGAAAGTATAGACTTTTGGTTCAATAAACTAAAAAGTATTCCAATTAGAAGTATAGAAAGCACCACCGAAATAAATGGTCCATTTCAAGGAAATGGGTACCTCCTATTGCACTTGTCAAATAGATTTAAAAACACTTTAGTTTTAGCAACTGAAATCAAAAAGATTTATTGCAACGAACTAGATTGGGATGACTATCCTTTGGTTATTAATGATCTAGAAGAAGGTTTTAAAAAAATAATAATAGAAACAAGTCAATTTTTTGCTGAAAATCATCTTAAACTTAAAGTAAAAAGAAAATCTTTACTTTCATTAGGAATTGGAGAAAAGTTAAAAACAGTCGATAAAACATTATATCATTTAACAAAATCTCTTGAAGTTCTCAGTTACGTTACTCCACTAAATCTTGAATCAGAACAAAGAAAATTTTTAAAAAATAAAGGAATTGACAACCCTAACTTTAAGTATCGTCAAATAATTCAACATCCATTTGAATTCAAACGAAAATTATACGGATTAAAACTTGAAGATATTAGAGATGTAACAATAGGAAAATTATATAGAGATGTTATTCAGAGTTATTCTGATAAAATTGATATGCTCAATACAATTGGTACTGATAAGTTCTTTTTTAATTCGCTTCGATATTTTGGGCAACCAAATGAAATAGATCTTAGAAACGCTCATTTTATTTTGAATTGTCCTGATGATGAGAAGGAAAGTGAGATGATTAAAGTTGAAGATATCAAAACTATTTTTGAGGAAGATATACGCAACTATGGTTTTAATGCAGATGTAGAAATTACAAAAAACATTACTGCAGAAATAATGGTTCTTAATTATAAGCGTAAAGTTTTATTGAAAGCTGGATGTGAACTAAGCTTAGACAGTGTTAAGGCCTTAGTTCATCATGAAATTGGTGTTCATATGGTCACAACAATGAATGCGATAAAACAGCCTTTAAATGTTTTCAAACTTGGATTTCCAAATAACACTTACACACAAGAAGGCATTGCAGTTTTAACAGAATATCTTTCTGGTCACCTGACTATTAAAAGGCTTAAAGAATTAGCATTAAGAGTTGTTGCTGTTGATATGATGATCAACGGTTTAGACTTTAAATCTGTT
>JBELEU010000199.1:0-3768 GCA_042093455.1 Crocinitomicaceae bacterium
CAGTCTGATATTGCTAAAGATAAAATCTCTGCAATAATGAAAAAAATGGAAATGGTACTTCCCTATTCCTGTGACGTTAGTATTAATATTGATGTGAAATTCATTAAAATTAAAGAAAGGACTGGAAAAATGTTCTATACTTCTCCAACTGAAATAGATTATAAAATAAATGGTTTTGCTTTTTTACCTAAAAAAGAAATGATGGCTACTTCAAGCGACTTATTTAAAAGTGAGTTTATTGCATTAGATCTTGGAAAACAAAATTCTGAGAATTTAAATTGTGATGTTGTAAAAGTTATTCCTCTAGATATTGAATCTGAAATTGTAACTGGACAGTTTTGGATTTCTGAAGATAATCTAATTCACAAGATGATAATTATAACTAAAGACAAAGGAAGTTATTCAGCTACATTTGAATACAATAATATTAAATTTGATTTGCCAGTTAAAATAGTCATGTCATTTGATGTTAAAGATCAAAAAATACCAGCATTGTTATCAGGTGATTTAGAAGGCTATACTGAGGAAAAAAACGAAAATGAAAGTGACATTTCAAAAGGCAAAATTACTTTGAAATACTCGAACCATATTTTTAAATAATTATGAATTGTCAAAAGCACTTGTTTTCTCTCAATGAAGATGTCCACTATTTAAACTGTGCTTACAAAGCACCTCTTCTAAAAAGTGCTGAAAAAGCCGCAACAAACGCATTAATTAAAGACAGAAATCCATTCAATTTAAAAGTAGATGATTTTTTTTCAGATGTCAATAAAGTGAAAATTGAATTTGGAAAACTAATTAACTCTCCTAAAGAAAACATTGCATTAATACCCTCTACATCTTATGGTTTTAGCTCGATATTAAATAATATAAAATCAAAACCTGGCAAAACAGCAATTACCATAAAAGATGAATTTCCAGGGAGCTATTTTTGCCTTGAAAAATGGACAAAAAAAAATAATAATAATCTTAAAATAATTTCACCTTCAACTTCTTCAAACGTTGTTGGTGAAAATTGGAATCAACAAATTCTAGACAACATCAATAACAATACTTCATTGGTGCTAATGTCATCGATTCATTGGATGAACGGAACAAAATTTAAACTTAGAGAAATTGGTGAACGCTGTAAAAAACATGGTGCAAAATTTATAGTTGATGGCACACAGTCAGTCGGTGCTTTGAAGATGGATATTAGTGAATATAACATTGATGCTTTAGTTTGTGCAAGCTATAAATGGTTATTTGGTCCATACTCAATGGGACTTGCCTATTTTTCTGATCAATTTACAAACGGCTCTCCTATTGAAGAATCGTGGATGAATAGAACCAACGCCTCTAACTTTAGCTCATTGACTAATTATGATCCAAATTATCAATCAAAAGCAAACAGGTTTGATGTTGGGGAAAAAGGCAATTTTCTTTTAATGCCCATTTTACTAGAAGGGTTAAAACAAGTTAACAAATGGACAGTTCATGGGGTTCAATCTTATTGCAAAGAACTAACTGTTCCGTTGATATCAAAACTTATTGAAATTGGTATAAAATTTGAAGATAAAAAGTATTTTTCACCGCACCTTTTTGCACTGAGTTTACCGACAAATATTGACCCTATTCAATTGAAATTAAACCTTGAAGAAAACAAAGTTTTCATTTCTTTAAGAGGAGATTTTTTAAGAGTATCTTTAAATGTTTTTAACGATATGAATGACATAGAAAAACTTGTTACTGTTATCAAAAAAACAATTGCATAATATAAAATTATTATAGTTATTTTAGTAAAAAATAAAAATTGATTTTTACTTTTTATTTATGTGTTAAACTATAATTATTTATCCAATTTATGTTTATAAAACTTAGAATACTGATTGTTTCAATAAGTTTTTTTAACTCTTTTTATTCACAAAATATTAGCACAGATAGGCCTAGTAATACAGACAACTCGTCAACTTTAAATAGAAATTTATTACAATTAGAAACTGGTGTTCTAAAATCTAATTTATTCCAAACAAACCCTAAAGAAATAAATTATACCATACCAACAGTTCTACTCAGATATGGGTTAAGTGAAAATATTGAAATAAGAGTGTTAGAAGAATTCGGATTTTCTAAATTCGTTCCCGATACATTTGGAATTGTCCAACAAACCAAAGGAATAAATTCGTTTGAAGTTGGAACAAAACTTCAAATTTTCAAAAAAGAAACATCACCATTTGAATTTTCATTATTGACTCAATTTGTTATTCCTAAATTAACGAATCAAAATGTTTCGCTAATAAATACATCAAAACTATTAGGCTCTTACAAAATAAAAACCAATTTAAACCTGGGCTTTAGTATCGGCTACAACAATAATTTCTCAATCAAAAATGAAGGTCTACTAGCCTATTCATTATTATTAGGAAACAATATTGGTTCAAAAACAGCTATTTTCTTTGAATTATACGGCAATGGTTCAAGCTCTAATTTTTTTCAAAACACTGATGCAGGAATTGCATATTTAATTAAAGAAAATATTCAAATTGATTTTTTTATTGGTACTGGAATTAATCACGCTATGTTTTTTAGTGCCCTAGGATTTAGTTGGTATTTAAAACAAAAAAAATGAGTTACTTAAATCAAAATATTATTTTGAAAACTGGTTCTTTTGGCTTGTTTATGGGGATTCTTAATACACTTGGATACACACAAAATTTTGAGATTTACATATGGATCATTATTGTTTTGGGATCAGCTTTTATTGTTGCAAAAAAAATCAATGAAAAAATATTTATTCATTGTCTACTTATTGGGTTGTGTTGGGGAGTTGACACAACATTTATAGAAGCTGTATTTCTCAATACTTTCCAAAACAACAATTTATATTTGAAAGATATTTTTATTCAATCCAAATGGATAAATCCAAGAATATTGTTGGTTTTACTTGGGATTTTAGCAGGTTTTATTGCTGGTACAATCTTGTATTGTATTCAACTTATTCTGAGAAAATTTAAATGACAACATTAAAAAAATGAAAAATTTATATGTTATATCTTATTCAGATAATTGATACACAGATTTTAAATAATGTGAACTATATTTAACTTCATTTTTTTTTAAATGCAGACCAAGAAAAGGAAATAAAAAATTCTGTCGTCTAACATATTATCAATCTTTTTAAACAACAAGAATGAAAAGAGCTTTACTTATATTTTTATGCCTTGCATCATATACACCACTGATTTCTCAAGACTTTAATGGATATGCTTTATACAACAAACAAAACAACAATACTGCTTATTTAATTGATAAAGATGGAAATATTGCTAAAACTTGGAATTGCAATGTTCCTTGTAACTATGCAGTCCTATTAAAAGACAATGGAAACATTGTAAGAGGAGGTGAATATTCAGGAAATCAATTAACTGGAGCTGCTATTGGTGGAATGGTTCAAGAAATAAACCCAGCAGGAAATGTAGTTTGGGAATACACTTACTCGAATAACAACCATTGTTCTCACCATGACATAACACTTATTGGAGATAACGTTCTATTGACTGCATGGGAAGTTAAAACAACAAATGAATTAACACAAGCTGGATACGATGGTGCAAGTTCCGCTAAATGGCCAACTCATTTTGTAGAAATAGCACAAAATGGAAGTAGTGGGCAAATTGTATGGGAATGGCACATATGGGATCATCTGATACAAGACCACAACCCATCTAAGGACAATTATGGAGTTGTAGCCAATCATCCCGAATTAATTGATATAAATATGATTGCAGC
>JBELEU010000200.1:0-3679 GCA_042093455.1 Crocinitomicaceae bacterium
GTAAATGTTTTTTTCATACTAAAATGTCTTTACGTTTGAAGTTGATAATGCCTATTGTATTAAATATTACTATGTAGGCCAATTGCACTATAACTGAAAATTTAATGGCAGGTAGGTTTAAGTCGTAATCAAATAGATATTGCCATTTAATGAAATGTGTAGTGAATACATAAGGGAGAATTTCTTTGAAAAGAGGGGCTCCTAATGTGAAAATAATATTAAGTGCTATTAGTATTGCAATAGTACCTACTATTGGTCCAATAGAATTGTTAACAAAAGATGATATCATTAAGGATAAAGAGGCAACAACAAGCATTGACAAAAGCCCTAGTCCAAATGCAAGTAAGAAACGCCACCAGACATCATTTTCAGAAAAAACATGAACGCCTCTCCTTAAAACAATTAAATCACCATCTCCAAAGAGAAAATAACCTAATCCATAGGTCATCAAAGCTAGAAAAATCAATAAGCTAAGAGTATAAATAAAACCTGTAATTGATTTTGCAATATATATTTTAGTACGACTGTAAGGTCTTTGTAATATTAATCTTAACGTACCTGATGAAGCTTCTCCAGCAATAGAGTCTCCAGTGACTAAGCAAATCAAAATAGGTATTTGAACAATTAAGCTATTTAATAAAATATAGGTCATTAAGTTAACGTTAATAATCTTTCCTTCGAGTCTAAAATCGTCTCTTAAGTTTTGAATCCCAATTGCAATTAATGATTCGCCTTCAAAATACATGGCTGATTGCAATGCGCCAACTATAATGAAGATGGCTATAAAACCTATGTAAGTTCTAGGGCGTTTTATTATTTTAATTAATTCTAATTGTATTAGCCTAATCATGTGGTCCATTTTAAAAATAGTTCTTCCAAGGTTCTTAGTTGTCTTACCTCTTGAATAGAAATATCGTTTTTAATTAAATTTTTGATTGTTGTTTCGATTTCAATTTCCTTTATCTGAGCAATAACTAAATCATCTTCAATGAAATGATCGATGTTTTGTGATTTGAAATAGTTCTGTAAACTTCCTTTGTCTTTACATTTAAAACGAACTTTCATTTTTTCAGATTCCATCAATTCTTGAACCTTACCTTCAACAATTTTTTGCCCCTTATTAATTACAATCATTCTGTTTGAAATTCTTTCAATTTCAGCTAAAATATGACTAGATATGATTACAGTAATTCCAAATTCTTTATTTATTTTAACTATCAAATCTCTCATGTCAGCTTGACCTTGAGGGTCTAAGCCATTAGATGGCTCATCAAGAATTATTAATTGTGGATGATGTAAAATAGCTTGAGCAATACCTAAGCGTTGTTTCATTCCTTGCGAATATCCACCTACTTTTTGATTTTTCTTTTCAAAAAGACCAACTTCATTTAGAACTTCATTGATTCTGTTTTTATCCTTCATTTTTGACATCTTAAAAAGTATGTTTAGATTGTCGTATGCTGAAAGGTTTTTATAGAAATCTGGTCTTTCAATCAATGATCCAATTTCATTCAAGTAGCCTCTATTGGTTCTGTCAATTAATTTATTGTTGAAGTGTATTTTTCCTTTGCTGGGTGTGATCAGACCAAGAACAGTTCTTAGAGTTGTGCTTTTACCTGCACCATTTGGGCCTAGAAACCCATAAATATCTCCTTTGTAAACATTTAAATTTAAATTGTCAACTGCTTTGAAATCTTTGAAATTTTTTGTTAAATTTTCAATTGATAATATTGTTTCTTTTTTCATATAATTACGCAAATATAACTTTTGTTTAATAATTATATTAAAAAGTCAAACAAAATATTCAAATCGTTAATTATTTGCGAAAATTAAATTGATATTTTATAATATATTTATGAAATGAAGTTGTTGTTATCACTTATACTTTCTTTGCTCTTTCAATTTGGATTTACTCAACAGTTAGTACAACCATATCTCCAAAATTTATCATCTAATGAAGTAACTATCGTATGGGAATCAGTTTCGTGTAGTTCAGGCGAATTACAATGGGGTCAAAACAACCTTTCAAATTCGGTTAGCTCTACATCTATTACAGCATTAAATAATTCATGTATTCATAATGTTAAAATTCAAAATCTCTTACCTAGCACTCAGTATTCTTATAAAGCAATTAACGATTCTTACTCATCCCAAATTTTTTCATTTCAAACTCCAGCTTTAAATTTATCCGAAGAGACAACAAGGTTAATAGCAATTAGCGATATGCAAAAAGATCATAATCATCCTGATGTTTTTGAAAAAATAATAAATGATGGAATCATTGGTCATATTGAAAATAATTTCACTGGATCTTTAAGTATTAATTTACAAATGGTTCTCATTCCAGGCGATTTGGTTGACAATGGAAATAATCATGATGAGTGGGTTAACGATTTTTTTGACTCTGGAAAAAACTTATTTAGCTATGTACCTATTTATCCAGTTCTTGGAAATCATGAAAATAACTCATCTTTTTTCTTTAATTATTTCAACCTCCCACAAAATGGTAGTATTGGATACAATGAACATTGGTGGTATAAAGACCAATCTAATATCAGAATTATTGGCATGGATTCCAATTCTGACTATCAAATATTAACCCAGTTAAATTGGTTAGATAGTGTTTTAGAATCAACTAAAATTGATTCAACAATTGACTTTGTTTTTGCTCAATTACATCATCCACATCACTCAGAATTATGGCCAGTAGGAAATTCTGATTTCACAGGTGAAGTAATTCAAAAACTAGAAAATTTCTCAAATAATTCTGGAAAACCCTCTGTTCATTTTTTTGGTCATACGCATGGCTATTCCAGAGGACAATCGAAAAATCACAGACACTTAATGGTTAACGTAGCATCAGCAGGTGGAAATATTGATTATTGGAATGAATATTTTCAACAAGATTATGAAGAATATTCTATTAGTCAGGATGAATACGGTTTTATAGTTGTCGAAGTAACTGCTGGTGAAAATCCATATTTTTTATTGAAAAGGTTTAGTTTGGGTGATCAATATAATTTTAAAAACAATTCACTTGAAGATAGTATTTGTATTAAACTAAAACCAGTTAACCCTATAACTCCATTTGCGACAAAACCAATCAATAATCAGATAGTAAGTCCAGATGGGTTTGTTTTAGAAGGATCACTTTTTATTGATAATGATAACGATGGTCATGGAGCAACTCAATGGCAAATTAGTTTAGATTCTTCAAATTTCAACTCACCTTTAATTGATCATTGGATTCAATATCAAAACATTTATAAGGATATTGATATCAACCACAACATTGATTTGTCAAAGCATCAAATTAACACTCTATTGCCTAATGACACCTATTTTTGGAGATTTAGATATAGAGACAAAGGTTTGAATTGGAGCAATTGGTCCGAAGTTGAATCTTTTAAAACAGATTCTGCATTTTCAAATTGGAACCTTTATCCTAATCCTACAAAAGAAAATGCTTTTTTACATATTCCTTATGAATTTGACAATCAATTTGATATTTTAATTTATGATAACAAAGGGGAAATTGTTAGAGAATATAAATCCGTTTATCCACCTGTATTGAATATTGAAAAGAAGAATTTAAAAAAAGGGACATTTATTGTTTCCATATTTGATAATAATGAATTAGTCAAAACTTTAAAATTAACTATACTTTAATTTTTAAATT
>JBELEU010000201.1:0-3639 GCA_042093455.1 Crocinitomicaceae bacterium
AGTACTAGTTTCTGAACATAACGCATTTTATCATCTAACGGTAGTTTTAGTTTTTTGAACAGCTGAGGAACCATTCTTGCGCCCTTATCTTCATGTCCATGAAAAGTCCATCCGTGTTTTGGACTATACCTTTTTGTTTGTGGTTTAGCTATGTCATGTAATATTGCAGCCCATCTTAACCAAAGATTTTTTTTTGAATGTGGAAGTATGTTTTCTAGTACTTGTAAGGTGTGATAAAAGTTATCTTTGTGACCATTCCCATCTATAAATTCGACTCCTTTTAAGTTGTCAAATTCAGGAAATATTATTTTAAGTAGTCCTGATTTTTCAAGTAATTTAAAACCTTTTGATGGGTATGAACTTAAAATTATTTTGTTTAATTCTTCGGTTATTCTTTCTTGAGCAACAATTTTAATTCTTTCAGCATTTTTAATTATTCCATTAAATGTTGATTCTTCAATTTCAAAATTTAATTGAGCACTGAAACGTATTGCCCTCATCATTCTTAAAGGATCATCTGAAAAGGTAAAGTCAGGATTTAAGGGTGTTTTAATAATTTTATTTTCTAAATCTGAAATGCCGTTGAAGGGATCTATTAATACTCCTTTGTTTTCTTTGTTTAGGCTTATAGCTAGGGCATTGATTGTGAAGTCTCTTCTTTTTTGATCATCATCTAATGTTCCGTTTTCAACTACAGGATTTCGTGAATTTTTATTATAGCTTTCTTTCCTTGCGCCTACAAACTGTAATTCGTAAGTATCTTTTTTAATCATTGCAGTTCCAAAGTTTTTAAAAATTGAAACTTTATTTGTTTTAATATCTTTTCCAACTTCTTTAGCTAATTCAATACCGCTTCCTAATGTTACTATATCAATATCGTTTGAATCTCTTCCAATCAAAAGGTCTCTTACGTATCCACCAATAACAAACGTTGGTTGATTTAACTTATTAGAAACAGATGAAATGTTAAAAAAAACATCATTTAAATAAGTTAGCTTATCGTAATAATTATTTTCTAATTTCTTTGATTTCACCTTTGCTGTTTATTTTTATTATAGTAGATGGCTCATGGGTTGACTCAACATCTATTGAAAAAATCATATCTACTTTGTCTAGTATTTCTTTTTCAATTTTAGAAAAGTGATTTGGTGTTTTGTTTCCACTTAGATTAGCAGAGGTTGATACCAATGGACTATCCAAAAGAGATATAAGTTTTTTTAAATAGGGTAGGTTAGTAATTCTTAGTGCAACTTCATTGTTTTCATTGGCAATATTACTAATAATTTTTTTTGGATTTTGGTAAATTATTGTTTTTTGAATTCTTGATTCTTTTATAATTTCCAAAGCCTTTTTAGGAATATTAGTCACATATTTATTTAGGCTTTTTTCAGATTCAATTAAACCTATGAACGAATGGTTCATTTTCCTTTTTTTTATGAATCTAATTTTATCTAAACCCGCTTTACTAGATGCTAAACATCCGATTCCCCATACCGTAGAAGTTGGATAAAGAACAACTCCGTCATTTTTTAGAACTTTTAATGCTAAATTAATTTGTTCTTCTGTTGATTTAGAAACTTTGGTAGACATTCATGATTTCTTTAGAAATGATTTTAGGATCAAACTTTTTAACAAATTCATGACCAGCTTCTTTCATTTTTAACCTCAAGTTTTCATTTTCTAAACAAAGATCAATTTTATCAGCAAGGTCTTCGTAATCATTAGGGTCTATGTATAGTGATTCTGGCCCTCCAGCTTCTTTAAAACATCCATTTATAGTTGAAATCACAGGAACTCCAGATGATAATGCTTCAATTATTGGAATACCAAAACCCTCAAAAAGAGAAGGGTACACAAAAACAGAAGACAATTGATATATACTTGGAAGTTCCTCAATCGAGACATCGTGCAAAAAGAAAAGTTTACTCATGTCAAATTTCATTTTCTTCAATTGAATTTTGACGAAATTCATGTACTTTGTTTTTCTACCAACAACAACAAGAGGAACATCATTTTTCATGATTTTTACTGCATTAAGAATCGCATGTAAATTTTTTCTAGACTCTATAGTCCCAACATTCAAAATAAATTGATCAGGTAATGAAAATTTCTTTTTAACATGATGAAGTACCTCGTTTGAATATTGCTTTCTGAAGTTTTCATGACAAGATTGATAGATAACTTTTATTTTATTGGGATCAGCTTTGTAGAACTCAATTAAATCTCTTTTAGTTTGTTCACTTATTGCTATTGTTGTATCAGCATTGTTAACTGCATATTTAAATTTAAGATTGTATATTTTTCTATCTACAGATCTGTAATATCTTGGAAACCTTTTAAAAATTAAGTCATGTATGGTAACAACATAGGGTATATGATGACTTTTTATTCTTGGTATTTCATTGCTTAATCCATGATAAACATCAATGTTGTTTTTTAAAATACTTTTTTCCATGTTAACTGATCGCCAATACCCTTTAAAGGTTTTATCTATTGGAGAGTCAGGGAAAATTGTTTCCGTATTTTCATTGTTGTTTAAAAAGTTGAGTCTTGGATTCTTATATTCTTTTGGAGCAAATAATTTATATTCATTGTCAGGATAATTGGCAATAAGGTGTTGTAGAATGTCACGGCTATAGTTTCCTAAACCGGTATAATTTTGATAAGCTCTTTTTGCGTCAAACCCAATTCTCATGTGTCAAAAATAGACAAAGTAATTAAATAGATATATTATGATCTCTTAAAGCATCGTTTAAAGATGTTTTCAAGTCTGTGCTTTTCTTTCTTTCTCCAATAATTAGTGCACAAGGAACTTGAAAGTCACCTGCAGGAAATGACTTTGTATAATTTCCAGGAATTACAACTTTCCTTTTAGGAACTTCACCACGATATTCAACTTTTTCTTTTTGAGAAACGTCAATTATCTTAGTTGAGTTTGTAATAACTACATTGGCGCCTAATACAGCTTCTTCTCCAATTTTTGCTCCTTCAACCAGTATACACCTTGATCCGATAAAAGCATTGTTTTCAACAATTACAGGGGATGCTTGTAGTGGTTCTAACACACCCCCAATACCAACACCACCGCTTAGGTGAACATTTTTACCAATTTGTGCACAAGAGCCAACTGTAGCCCAAGTGTCAACCATAGTTCCTGAATCTACATATGCACCTATGTTAATGTAAGATGGCATCATGATTACGCCAGAGGCAACGTATGCACCATATCTAGCTATTGCATGTGGAACAACTCTTACACCTAGTTCACTGTAATTGGTTTTCAATTTCATTTTATCATGAAACTCTAATGGTCCAGCATGAAGTGTTTCCATTTTTCTTATTGGAAAATAAAGTACGACAGCTTTTTTTATCCATTCGTTAATTAACCAATTGTCATTGATTTTTTCAGCTATTCTTAATTCTCCTTTGTCTAATTTTTCAATTACACTTTCAATTGCTTGGCAAGTGGTTGTGTCTGAAAGTAAAGACCTGTCATCCCAAGCTTTTTCAATAATATTTTTAATTTCCATTTTTTAAACATGTAAATTATGAGATTTCGAAGTTATACAATTATATTTGATGAGTGGAAAAAATTATTGCAATTGATTTTGGTTTAAAAAGAACAGGATTAGCTTATTC
>JBELEU010000202.1:0-3591 GCA_042093455.1 Crocinitomicaceae bacterium
ACAGTTGTGTAAGGAAGAAGGTTGCCATCTTCATCTGTTACTAATCCAGAAACTTGTCCACTTTGTCCAATTGATACAAAGGCTGCGAATAAGAAAATAGAAAGTAACTTAATTTTCATAATCGATAATCCAATCTTTATGTTTGAAACCTCTTTCTTCATTAGATAAATCAACTGAGGGATCTATAAAGGTCTTACTCCCTTCGTTAAATAAACTTACTTTAACATTTGCTGTAATTTTAGGATCTTGTAAAAGAATTTTTTCTCCATTAGATTCAATCATTAATGAGTCTGAAAATTCAGTATTTAGAAAATGGGCATACTGAAGAATCATGTCTGGTTGTGTTGCCATCATTTTTTCTTGTTGTGGAGTCAGATATTGTGCATTATCAATCAACATTTTACGATCTTTTTTTGGCTCATGAACATAAAATTGGCTATATCCAGCTTTTTCAATTAGCATTACTCTCCAGCTAAATCTATAACCCTGCTCTGTCCAAAATAATTTCCCCGGATAAAGTAAAAACCTGAAAGGTAAAATTATTTGTAACATGAAAAATAGAATAAATATTAAACCGATTATTTTTTTGAAATATTGTGGATGTTTATAAGCTGCTGGTGTTGGTTTTTTTTCTTTTTTTAAGAAAAGTATTCTAGATATTAAAGAAATTATCTTTTCGTGAAATTCTTCAGAAAAGAATATCAATGTGCTTGCTATCATTACAAGTGGAAATACTCCAATAGGAAACATAATTGATGTCAATACATGGAAAATTACAACAAGCATATATCCCCATATTCTAAACTTGTTGTTTATTAATATGAATATTATACTTAAATCAAAAATAGCTCCAAACCAACTAAAAAGGTAGGCAGTTGTGTCATACATAAATAGTCCTCCAATTATGGGGAAGTCAGATAGATGTTTTAACCAATTAATTAGAGGTTCAGCTTCCAAAAGCCAATGGTAGTTTAGTTTTGAAATACCTGCATAAAAATATACTATTCCGATTTGCAACTTAATACAATTGATAACCCATGATTTGCAAGTTGTTTTTCTAGTGCATATTCCTAAAAAACTGTCAAGTGAAAAACTTCTGTGAGCTGGAAGAAATATTAGTAAAAAACTGATACAGCTTATGAAGTAATAATGATTTAAATAGTTTGTTTTGTCAATTAATTCTACGTAAGTAAAAAGGATGAAATATAAAATTATATTGAAACGGTACAAGAATCCTATCATTATTAAAACAGAGCTTATAAAAAGCACTGCAAATAATAAATACATGTAGGAACCATCCAATGGTTTTACCCAGTCAAAACCGTAATATGTAAAATAGTAAGTAGGAGTAATGTATAAGTCTTCAACCCATCCTTTAAGAATGAATCTTAATGTGCTTATAGCCATCATTGACCCAAATATAATTCTGAAGATTATAAGAGGAGCAATATTTACTTTTTTGTTGATTAAATTATTGAGCCAAAGATTAGTCTCCATCGTTATCTTGATAGGTAATCAAGACACCAAGTGCAGATGTCATATCTACTTTAATGAATGGAACAAGTTGTTGCAATTTTTGATAAACAATCTGAACATCAGTTTTATTTATAACAACTTCGTTATTCAAAGGGTCGTTGATAGAATTTAATCCATTTAAAATTTCATTAAATTGATTGTTTATTACATTTGATAAGGATTCACTATTATGTTGAGCGTTGACAAAATTCATATAGTCATCAAATCCAATTCCATTTTCTTCATTAGAATATCCTATACCATTTATGAATTCATTTAAGGAATTTATTGCTCTTTTACAAAAAGGAAGTGATTGGCCGTAGTGATAACACTCAACCAACTCAGGCATTTCTTGTTGTGAAAAACCATTGAACGCACCCAGTGGTAACCCTATTTTCCCTCTTCTTATGTAAAACTCATAATGTAGACAAATGGCATTGATTATACTACTTACAGAGCTTCCTTGAGAATTGGTTTCAAAATCATTAATGAAATTTTCTTTGTAAGTTACCCATTCAGAGCTAACATAGTTAATGTTAGTAAGAAGATCATCAGATATGTCGTTTAGGTAATTTTTTGAATTCTGAGAGCTTGTTAAATAGGTAACTAATTGAGCATCAGTGTAACCTCTTTTATTTAATAAATAATCAAGAGCCTGAAACCCTTTAGCATCGTAATTTGAATTGTATTCTAGATTCCAAGTTCCAGAACTAATATTATCTTCAATTAGTGAAGTATCTGCAGGAAATAAATTCGTTTGATCTTTTAAAATTATAAAATTTGCTGGACCAAAGTCTAAAAAGGATATATCTTGCCAGCTTAACAATGTATTAACCCATGCTTCACGTGTATTAATAAGAGCTTGTTCCGATGGGTTTTGTGTAAAAGTTTCAATTAAGCTATCTAAAACAATGACATTGTTTTGATACTCATTTAGTGATGGAATAATATAGTTGTTTGTTATGTTTGTTAGAAGACCTTGTTTGTCAAATGTTTGATATTCACAGCTGTTATCTTCCTGTTTAGCTGAAGAATCATAATTAATTGCAACGGGATCTGTACAACCTCTTTTTTGACAACTAGCAAGGGTAATTAAGATGAGCGATAATGAAAAAAATGAATTTTTATTTAACATAAAATTTAAAAAAAAATAAAGTAAATAAAACACCTATATCTATTAGGTGTTTTATTTAGTTTGCAAACATACTCTAAAGCTTTATTTATACCAATACCACAATTGTGGTATTTTCAATTTTTTAAAGCACATTTTTATATGACTCTAGTCCTGTTGCACTTGCAATTTGATCTATAACACTATTGATATCAATTATGCTTTGAGTAAATCCAGCAACATCAGGTTCAATTGAGTCTATTATAGTTGTTATTTCTGCTGTATTCATATCTGGGTTTTCACTAATAAATTGAATTCCCATTATAAATGCTAAAGCTTCTGACATACTATGATTAATTGCATCTTGAGATGAATTACCTATTTTAGATTTCACATCGTTAAGGTAATGAATTGCCATACCTGCTTGCATCAATTTAACTTCAGCAATAATAATGTCTCTTTGTACTAATGCATCAGAAATATTTCCAGCGCTAAGTGCAGCTCTTCCGGTTCTAAATGCTGTTGATATGTCTGTAGCAGAACCTAAGTTATCTTCAAGGTAAGATTTGTTTGCGTATTTACCCCAAAATCTATTGGTACCGCTTGCTGGATAATCATGGGCATCAGTAAAGTATCCGTATGCTTCGTCCCAATGGTGTTCCATTTGTGTATAGTATTTTCCACTTAGAATTTCTTCATTGTTATCATTTTCAATTCCAGCTAAATAGTTAGATGTCATTTGACTTGCAAAACAAGCACCCATAAGTCCTTTTTCAATCATTTGAGTCCACTCTAAACCTGTGGAAGATTGTAAGTAAGATACACTTGTATCGCCTGGGCTTGCAGCAGCAGCAGCAGTCATCCAACCTTCAAATATAGTTTGAACTCCTCCGTCATCTAAAGCAGTTTTATTTTTGAGTTTTTTCCCATTATTTACCAATGAAGTGTCAGACCATCCAGTGTAG
>JBELEU010000203.1:0-3625 GCA_042093455.1 Crocinitomicaceae bacterium
GATTTTTCTTGTGGAAAAAGTCTTAAACTTTAATTGATCCTAAAAGGCACCAAGACCCATCCAATTATTAGTAATGTGCCTCCTAAAGGAGTAATAGGAATCATTATTTTACTAATTAATTCAATTTCATTAAAAAAAGTTTTTGTCAAGGCAATAGTGTATAAAGAGCCTGAAAAAAACAATATGCCTAATGAAATAAGAGTACAACAAAATAGTCCTTTTTTAATTAAATTATTTTGCTCTAACAGAATTAAAGCAATTATGCCAATACTATTTATTAGTTGATAGAAAATACCTTTATTCCAAACATCCATATAATAAGAACTGAAATGCTCTTTTAAAGCATGTGCCCCAAATGCCCCAAATGCAATAGAAATTGCAATGCTAAAAGCAGCTATTTTAATAAATGATTTATTGGTCATTTTCTTCAATTATTTTTAAAAAAAGATTTTTTGATTTTTCGAATTTGAAAAGATTAATTAATGAACTAAAGTTGTCTAAATCATAAATTTTTGGATATACTATTTTGCATAATTCAACTCTATGATCTTCGTATGAAATTAATAATAAAAGCCTTCTTAATGATTTTGTATAAATACATTTATTAATTAAAATTGATTTTAAGTAAATTAATTTATTTAAAGAAGAAAAATTGCTGTCTAGATTTGCTAAAATTTGATCGATATTTTTCAATGGATCTTTACATCCTTTTTGACCATTGTAAAAAGTTAATTCAGTTTTAACTGAGTCATCAATAATAGCTTTAGGTGAAGCATTTAAGCTGTCATGATAAACATAAATTGAATCATTTTCAATATTTTCAATTTTTGATTCTCCACTAAAAATAAGAAAACTTGAGCTATCATTAATAATTAAATCAAGATATATTGCTGATTCACTTTCATTAAAAAAAATTGATTTATTTAATGTTACATTACTATCTAAAACTACAGCTATATCATGACTCTCTGTAATTAAGTTTCCTACAATAACTTTATTTGTGAAAGAAGAACTTATTAATCTTTTGTTTATTGATACACTTATAAATAATGAATCCTTAGAGTTGATTATTAGTTGATTTGTGCCAATTTGAGCTTTAGTTTTAACTGTAAATAAGCTCAGCATAACAAAGAAAATGAAAATTCTCAATGGGAGAACTTTAAAACTGTTCATACTATTTAACTAATTTTAATTGAAATTTAGAATAATTTATTTGCTTTGCAATATAAAATTTTCCAATGAAAACAATTTTAGTGATAGGCGCAGGAAGATCTTCTGCAACAATGATCAAATATTTACTTGATAATGCTGTTGACCAAAACTGGATGATTCATGTTGTTGACGCAGATATAGATGCTGCAAAAGAAAAAGTTAACGGTCATCAAAGAGGATTGTGCTTTGAATTTGATGCAACTAATAAAGAAGGAAGAATTGAGAAGATTAAAGAAGCAGATCTTGTTATTTCAATGTTGCCTGCTTATTTGCATTTGGAGGTTGTTAAAGATTGTATTGACTACAAAAAACATATCATTACCCCAAGTTACATTTCAGATGAAGTAAGGGCTTTGGATGGTGATGCAAAAAAGGCTGGTGTAATGGTTCTTAATGAAATGGGTCTTGATCCAGGAATCGACCATATGTCAGCAATGAAAGTTATAAATCATATTTCTGAAATTGGAGGCGATATAACTGGTTTTGAATCTTTTACAGGTGGCCTAGTTGCGCCAGAAAGTGATGATAACCCGTGGCATTATAAATTTACTTGGAATCCTAGAAATGTGGTTTTAGCAGGGCAGGGTGGAGCAGCTAAATTCATTCAAGAGGGCAAATACAAATATATACCATATAATAAACTATTTAGAAGAACAGAGATTATCGAAATTGATAATTATGGAAAGTTTGAAGGGTATGCAAATAGAGATTCTTTAGGGTACAGATCAATATATGGATTGGAAAATATTCCAACAATGTTTAGAGGCACATTAAGGAAAATTGGTTTTTGTAGAGCTTGGAATATGTTTGTGAAATTAGGTTGTACTGATGATACTTATGTTATGGAAGGTTCTGAGTCAATGACTAACAGAGAGTTTATTAATTCTTTTTTAGCTTATAATCCACACGATTCGGTTGAGCTTAAGTTTAGATACCATTTAGGCATTGAACAAGACGATTACATATGGGAGAAATTTATTTCACTAGGTATTTTTGATGAAATCAAGATCGGTTTGAAAAATGCAACTCCAGCTCAAATATTACAAAAAATACTTGAAGATAAATGGTCTTTAACCGATGAGGACAAAGACATGATTGTAATGTGGCATAAATTTAATTTCAACCTCAATGGTGTTCAAAAAGAAATTAGATCTCATATGGTTTATATTGGTGAAGACAGAACTTATACAGCCATGAGTGATACTGTTGGTTTGCCAGTTGCAATAGCAGCAAAGATGATACTGTCAAATAAGATCAACAAAATTGGTGTGTTATTGCCAATTGAGTCAGAAATATATTCACCGATTCTTAAGGAAATGGAAACTTTTGGAATTCATTTCCATGAAAAGGAAGTTGAACCTGTACTCTATAAATAAACTAGTTACACATTTAAATTAGGAATCTCTTTTTTAGAATGAGGATATAGTTTTTTAGCTTCTTTTTCTTTTAGTTTCATTACCAAATTAAGTGCTGCTGGAACTACGTCACTACTGACAACTATTAATGCACCGTCCTTTGCGTTTTCGACAGCATAGGTTATGGCTTCACTTTCAAGAGTGATAATTTTAACAGGTTTTTTTGGATCAACGTCAAGAATTCCGTCATGAATCTCTTTTATTAAAGTTTCTTCGTCTTTTCCTCTTAAGTTTCTATCTTGTCTGATGATTATTTCATCAAACATTTCAGCTGATATTTGTCCCAATTCAAAATTATCTTGCTTCCTTCTATCTCCAATTCCTGCAACAATTCCAACCTTAGGTTTTCCATCCAGCTTTTTGACATATTGGTGCAAGGCTCTTAATCCTGCAGGATTATGAGCATAATCCAATAAGACGTCAAACTTGTCAAAATTAAACATGTTTAATCTTCCTGGTGTTTGAGAAGGTGATGGAATAAAAGATTCGATAGCAACTTTTATGTCTTCAATTGAAAATCCTTGTAAATAGGTTGCCAAAACACCTGCTAATACATTTTGAATCATAAATGAAGCTTTTCCACCTTTAGTTAAAGGAACATTAACAGCCTTCGAAACACGCATTTTCCATTCACCTCTGTAAATGGTTATATAGCCGTTTTCGTAAATAGCAGAAACTCCTCCATTAGCAGCATGTCTTTTAATTCTTGGATTACTTTCTTCCATTGAGAAAAACGCAACTTTTGATTGAACGTTATTTCTCATGTTGTATACCCTGTCATCATCGGCATTTAGAATAGCATATCCGTCAGGTTTTACTGTTTCTGGAACAACTCCTTTAACTTTTGCCAATTGATCTATAGTATGAATACCTTTTAATCCAAGATGATCACCTGCAACATTGGTGACAACACCAATATCACATTTTTTAAAACCAAGACCGGCTCTTAAAATTCCTCCTCTAGCACATTCTAGTACTGCAAAATTTACTGTAGGATC
>JBELEU010000204.1:0-3505 GCA_042093455.1 Crocinitomicaceae bacterium
ATAGAAATAGCCCAAGCATCATTTCCAAAAACCAAAACATCTAAACTGTCTTTGGGATATCTTGTTTTTATTAACTCTGAAAGAGCCATAGCAACCTTTTTTGCTGGTGTAATTCTATCTTCTCCATATAGTATCATGCTGTGACTAATATCTACCATTAACACAGTACTCATTTGACTTTTATGAAATGAATCTTCAACTACTAAATCACTTTCATGAATGGTAAAATCATTTATACCATTATTAATTTGTGCATTTCGAATGGTTTCGGTCATTGAAACCTTATCTAAGGGGTCTCCAAATTGATATTCCTTAAAATCTCCTGTATGTTCATCACCTAAACCTTGTTTATTGCTTTTATGATTTCCTAAACCACTTCGTTTTAATTTTCCGAAAATTTGATTTAATGCATGCTGTCTTATGGCTTGCTCTGTTTTTGAAGTAATTGCAATATTTCCATTTCCATCAGCATCAATCTCCTCTTTCAAGTAGCCTTTCTTTTTTAAATCTTCTACAAAATCTTCAATGGTATAGTTTTCATCGGATAAATTATATTCTTTATCCAACTCTTTCAACCAATCTATTGCTTCATCAAAATCCCCCGATGTATGGGTTATTAATTCTTTGAAAACATCAAATAACCTATCAAAAGGAGATGACTCTTTTGGACGATAATTTTTAAAAATAAAACCTTGTTTCATTTGACGTTCTGGCATTATCCAATAAAGTTAATGTTATTTAACGATTGTATTTTTTTGTTCAATGCAATCCAATTTAAGTTCATTATAAAATTAAACCTATAAACAGAACTCTAAAATTATATATTTGCCAAAAATTGAATTACAGATTAACCATGAAAAAACTATTTAACAACTTTACATTTAATCCTAAAAATGATATTCTTTCTGGTTTAACTGTTGCCCTAGCTTTAGTTCCTGAAGCAGTGGCATTTGCATTTGTTGCTGGTATTGACCCACTTGTAGGTTTATATGGTGCATTCATGATGGGAATAGTTACAGCAATTTTTGGTGGAAGACCGGGAATGATTTCAGGAGCTACTGGCGCAATGGCGGTTGTCATGGTTCATATGATTCAAAAAGGAAATGAAGTTGGGCTAACCATGGAAAATCCAATTGACAACCTTGGTCTGCAATGGTTGTTTATAACATTACTAATAGTTGGTTTGATTCAAGCTTCAGCAGGCTTATTTAAGTTAGGTAAGTTTGTTCGACTCATACCCCACCCTGTTATGATGGGATTTGTTAATGGACTAGCCATAGTTATATTTTTATCTCAATTGAATTTATTTAAAACAACACACGAAGGAATTACCAATTGGATGCAAGGGAATGAATTATTAATTATGGTAGGACTAGTTGCTCTTACTATGTCTATAATGTTTTTATTACCCAAGCTAACTAAAAAAATACCCGCTGCTCTTATTGCTATTATTGCAGTTGCATCCATTACAATATTTGGAGGAATTGAAGTAAGTACTGTTGGTTCTTTTATTGTTGATGGAGGTGGAACAGGACTAGAAGGTTCATTGCCTACTTTTCAATACAAAATTTTTGAATTAATTCATACTATGGATGGACACTGGAGTTTAATCATTTCAACAGCTTTTCTTTTAGCTGCTGTTGGACTCATTGAATCCTTAATGACCCTGAATCTGGTTGATGAATTGACAGAATCAAGAGGAAGTGGCAACAGAGAATGTTTAGCTCAAGGAGGTGCAAATGTATTAAATGGACTTTTTGGAGGAATGGGGGGATGTGCAATGATTGGTCAATCCATTATCAATGTTAATTCAGGGGGAAGAGGAAGATTATCTGGTATTGTTGCAGCTGTTGCTTTACTTTGTTTTGTTTTATTTGGTGCTCCACTTATTGAGCAAATACCAATTGCAGCACTTGTTGGAGTGATGTTTATGGTAGTTATAGGAACATTTGCTTGGAGTAGTTTTAGAGTTATCAGAAAAATACCTCTATCAGATGCAATAGTATTAATAATAGTATCAGCAGTTACTGTTTGGCAAGATTTAGCAATTGCAGTTATAGTTGGTGTTATTATCTCTGCTTTGGTTTTTGCTTGGAAGAATGCGATAATGATTAGAGCAAGAAAAAGAACTAAGCTTGACGGGACAAAAGTATATGAAATATGGGGACCTCTTTTCTTTGGATCTGTTCAAAATTTCAACTCAAAATTTGATATAAAAGAAGACCCATTAAATGTTGAAATTGATTTTATAGAATCAAAAGTAAGTGATCACTCTGGGATTGAAGCAATAAGTAACATTGCAAAAAAATACTTAAATGCCAAAAAAAGTTTAAAATTAACTCACCTAAGCCCTGAGTGTAAAACACTTTTACTCAAAGCTGACCCAATGTTTCAGAAAATCATAGAATCTTCAATTGATGATCCAAGGTATTATGTAGTTACCAACTCTTTGGACGAAGATGCTTAGCGGAAAAAATCTTGACTAAAATTAATTAAATACAGCTTTTTACTAGCTCTGGTAGTTGCAGTGTATAACCACCTTAGATAGCTCTTATTAAGCATTTCTTCTTTAAAATAACCTAAGTCAACAAAAACATTCTCCCATTGTCCACCTTGAGATTTGTGACATGTAATGGCATACGAAAACTTAATTTGAAGTGCATTAAAAAAAGGGTTTTCCTTTATCTTTTTATTTATTTCTTTATCCCCTTTATAGTCTAATGAAACCTCTTTGTATAATTTTTGATATTGATCATATGACAAAGAAGGTGTTTCTGTTGAAAGTGTATCAAGCATTACAATGACATCTAAATCTTTTTCATCAGGGTAATCTACCAATTGAACGGTTACATTAGCAAATCTAAAACCAAACCTCTCAATGGTTTCCTTTAATCTTACAACCTCTACTATATCTCCGTTAGCAATAAATCCTGCTTTACTTTCTTCACCAAGCCAAAAATAGTTGTTACGTACAACCATAAGCATATCTCCTACTGATATTTCATTTTCTTGAAATCGTATTCTAGCTCTAATTTGTTGATTGTAAATATTTGCTCTTTTGTTTGACCTACACAAAACAATTGTATTGGTTACACTGCTTAAACTGTATGCAGTTTCTAGTTGATCTTGCAACTCTTCACCAGATTCAACTCTAACAACATCATTGCTTGAAACAAATTTTGGAAAACTAAAATCATCAACACTTATTTTGTTTCTTAAATCAGTAGCATTTGAAAGTACAGTTGAGTCTTTTGCTTGTCTTACCACCTCTTTCATGGTGTGTGTAATTACATCTTTAAGATATGTTGTTTCTAAGAATCCCTCATCTAAAGCTGGACTTATGTCTAAATGAACAGGAGGCAATTGTGCAGTATCTCCAATTAAAATAAGCTTACACCCAATGCCATCGTAAACATATTGTACCAAATCATCTAACAATGAACGGTTACCAAAACTAGAGTCACTTAACTCAGGAATCATTGAAGCTTCATCAACAATAAAAATA
>JBELEU010000205.1:0-3490 GCA_042093455.1 Crocinitomicaceae bacterium
CATTGGCATTAATAGTACTGCCAATTGCAACATATGGAATTGATGGAATTAGTATTGCTGAACTGCAATCATCACCAGAAATTTGAGCATTAAATTTCAATACACATAAAAATAAATACGCAAATAAAATATTTCTCAAAATGCAGTTTATTAGCTTGCAATATTAGTTATTAAATAATTAATACTCCGGCTAGTCTTAAAGTAGTCCATTAAACTTAAGTTTTATACTATCTTAGTGTTTAAGATACACTTATTATGCAAAACATCATTACAGGAACTGGTTCTTACATCCCATCTTTAATTAAAAAAAATGAAGATTTTTTATCCTATGAATTTTACAATGAATCACAGAAAAAACTCCCAAACTCAAATGAAATCATAATTAAAAAATTCAAAGCAATAACAGGAATTGAAGAAAGAAGATACATTAAAAGTGATTTAAAAAATAGCGACATAGCAACAATGGCTGCTGAAAAAGCCATTTCTGTATCTAAAATCAATCCAGAAGATCTAGATTACATAATTGTGGCTCAAAATTTTGGTGATGTGACCAATGGTTCAACTCAATGCGATATGTTACCCAGTGTAGCTTCAAGAGTAAAATTTAATTTGAAAATTAAAAATCCAAATTGTGTAGCCTTTGATACTATTTTTGGTTGCCCTGGTTGGATACAAGGAATAATTCAAGCAGATAGCTTAATTAAGTCTGGAAGAGCTAAAAAATGTTTAGTTATTGGATCAGAAACTTTATCAAGAGTTGTTGATCCTTACGACAGAGATTCTATGATATATTCTGACGGTGCAGGAGCTTGTATTCTTGAAGAAAATCACTCATTAGAAAGAGGAATAATAAGCTTAGCCGATCAGTCATTTACTTTTGATGAAGCTTATTTTCTTTTCTATGGTAGTTCATACAACCCCTCTGAACCACAAGACACCAATTACATTAAAATGCATGGCAGAAAAATATATGAATTTGCTTTATCAAACGTACCAATGGCAATGAAAACAGCTTTGGACAAAAGTGGAATTGATATAAGCGAAGTTAAAAAGGTGTTAATTCATCAAGCCAATGAAAAAATGGATGAAGCAATAATTGAAAGATTTTACAGGCTATATGAAAAAGATATCCCTGATGGAATAATGCCAATGAGCATACATAAGCTTGGGAATAGTTCAGTTGCTACAGTACCAACATTGTATGATTTAATACTAAACAATAAACTTGAAAATCATAAAATTAATGCTGGAGATGTTATAATTCTAGCTTCAGTCGGAGCGGGAATGAATATTAACGCTATTGTATACAGGCAATAATCTATTTAACTGGGTTTCCTTTTTTCCAAAGTCCTTTGTGATACATTTCACCATTGTCTTTAGTAAATGTTCCTTCTCCTTCATATAAACCATGAAGCCACTCGCCATCGTACAAATCTCCATTTTCATAAATCATGACTCCTTGTCCTGATTTCTTTCCATTTAGCCACTCGCCTAAATATTTATCTCCATTTTCATAATAGAATGTACCCTGACCTGTTCTACCGTCTTTCAAAAATTGACCAACGTATTTGTCACCATTAGCCCATTTAAAAGTTCCTTGACCATTTCTTAGTCCATTTTCAAATTCACCATCATATTCATACCCATCGCTCCAGTTATAAATCCCCTTTCCATTTATCTCGCCATTTAACCATTCTCCATCGTAGTGTTGACCAAATGGCCAAGTATAAATTCCTTTTCCATTTTCTTTACCATCAATGTATTCTCCTTTATAAGTTTCACCATTGGAAGAAATATACTCTCCTTGACCATTAAATAATCCATTTTTAAATTCACCTTTAAAAGTATCTCCATTTTTAAAAGCCCTCTCTCCTGAACCATTTTGACAATCTCCTGAAATACAATCAAAAGAAAACTCTCTCTGCTGACCTTTAAATTGATTGTTCAACCAATTGCCCATTAGTTTTTCTCCACTAACTGTAATATATACTCCCTGACCATTTCTTAATCCATCGGAAAAGGAGCCCATGTATCTGTCGCCATTTGAAAAAGTATAGGTTCCTTGACCATAATAAACTCCGTCTTTAAATCCACCTACATACTTATCTCCCCAAGAAAAAGAAATAGATCCATGACCATTGATACAATCTCCAGTTAAGCATTGAGCACTACTAAAATTGAAAGTAAATAACATGGCAATTACAACAAGATTTCTCATACTTTGGTTTCTTTATATTTTAAGTTTATTAATCAAGTTTAAAAGATCTTCTTTTTCAGTAAAACCAACTTTTTGCCATTTTACTTCACCATTTTTAAGTCCCACAAAAGTAGGTACACTTTTAATGTTGAATCTTTTTGATAAAGCTACGTTTCTATCCAAATCAATTCTAATTATATTCACATCATTTTTTAAAGAATCTGATATTTCAGACAGTACTGGCTGCATCTTTTTACATGGTAGACACCATTTGGTTTGAAAACAAACAACAATAGGTATTGAAGACTGGGTTATTATGGAGTCAAATTTTTCAACACTATACTCTTCAGTAACAATTGGTACTATTGAATCTTTTATAATTTCAAATCCACTGTCATACCATGCTTGAATACCTCCATTTAAATTATAGACCTCTTTAAATCCAACATTAATTAACTCTTGTGAGGCTTTTGCACTTCTACCGCCCATCTTGCAATAAACAAAAACTGGTTTATTCTTTTCAATTAAGTTGATTTTTTGATTGAAATTTTCATCATATAAGTTTATAAAACTAGCACCAGGAATGTATCCTTGACTAGTTTCGCTTTCAGTTCTAACATCTAGGAGAATGCAGTCTGAAGAAGAGAGTTTACTTTTAAATTCATTAATGCTTAAATTATTAACTTCATAAATAAGTGTTTCGCTTAAACTAGAAGAAGAGTTAGTACAATTCAACACAGAAAAAATAAGAATTAAGTAAATTAAATTTTTGGCCATTGCAAACATTCTTTAATTGTAATCATAAACAAACTTATGAAATCATAAATAAATTTTTTGTACAATTATTAAAAAAGACATGAAAAAATTAACAACTATTTTGACCATTTTTCGATAACTGCACTAACGTTTAGTTGTGCAAAAGAAGGATGTACTGACCCAGATGCTGACAACTACAGCAGTGAAGCTACAAAAGATGATGCATCGTGTACATTTAGTGGACGAGTGGTCTTTTGGTACAACGAAGCTACGTCTGATTCCTTATATTACTTCGGAAGTGATGTATTAAATTATTTTGTTGACGGCCAGGCTGTTGGGATACAAAATACAGATATATTTTGGACAGGTGCACCAGAGTGTGGGCAAACTGGAAGTATAACGGTAACCAAAGAATTAGGATCTGATAAAACCAAATCATTTACCTACTCTATTGTTGATGACTTGGGTGATGAAATTTGGGGAGGTAATCTTGAATTTAATGCCAACACATGTTGGGGTCATGAATTGGTTTGGTGA
>JBELEU010000206.1:0-3440 GCA_042093455.1 Crocinitomicaceae bacterium
AGTCTCTCCACTTATTGATAATTATGTTCTTAATGGACCAAATGATTCAACTTATACATTTATTAACACCAGTTCAGACACCACTAACTATACTTTGAAGTACAGACACAGGCAAACCCTCAGATTTGATCTTGAAGTTAAATACAAAAAGAAATTTTCTTTAGGCTTTTCTTACCAATTTAATTCAATGATGAACAACATAGATTATGTGTTTACCGATTATCTTTTTAATTCTTATGTTGAATTAGGCATTAATAATTCTATGGACGAACTAAATAACGGATATCATTTATTTGACGCTAGAATCAAGTATAAATTTGACAATGGTTTTTCATTAGGTTTACTGGGTGAAAACATTTTTAATACACCTTATTTAATCAGACCAGCAAACATGGGTTCACCAAGAACCTTCATGCTTCAATTGAGAGCTGAATTTTAGTTTCCTGTATTTAAAAATACAGCCAGTTGCAATCGATTTAAATTTAAATCTCCAGATCTGTGCCTTAAGTAACCAGCTTGTATATTCATGTTTTTATTAACCTGAAATCCTAGTGCTCCAAACAGTCTATTTTGATCAAATGGAGTGTCTGAAATATTTAAAAATATTTCATCATATATTGAAATAAACAATGGAAAGTCTTCATTTTTTGATAATGGAAACTTAACAGATAACATGTACCGTGCTCTGTTTTTATAAGTTGTTGTAACAGGATTAATTTGATTTAATTGATATTGTGATTTAATCCATCTTTGTTCTAGTCGGTATCTATGTCTTAAACTAATGTTTTTGATCTTATTTCTTAGTATGAATTGTTGCCAAACCCTGTTTTCAATAGACATAAATTCGTTCCATCCGCTTTCAAATTCACTTTGTGTCGGAATCAATGCATATCCTGCAGTTACCATAGCATTGTCATCAATTTTATAATTGATACCAACTCTTGGGAGAAGTTGATTGAAATTTGACGTTATTTTATAATTACGCAATTGTGTTTCGTAATGTAAACTGAACTTTTCGTTTAGTTTATGAGTCCCAAAATACATTAGCCAATTTCCTAAGTTTTCTTCTTTTTGAGCTAAAATATTACTTGATAGAAGTAATAAGCTTATTCCTAAAATTATATTTTTTTTCATTTGATGTTTAATTTATCCAATTGCCATTAATCATAGATCTTTCTATATGATTTTGCCCAAATGAGTAGGGCATGAATCCATAAGAGCTAATCGAAGAGGTTACATTAATGTTTGCTAATTTACCTTTTGTAATTGATCCAGTTGATTCAGAAATTTCCATAGCAGCTGCACCATTTATTGTACTTGCATTAAATGCTGCTTCAGGTGATATTTTCATTTTAATACAAGCTAATGCATTAACTAAGTTCATATTCCCATTCGGTGATGAGCCTGGATTATAGTCTGTTGCTAATGCAAAACTAATGTTGTTTTCAATTAATTTCTTAGCTGGTCCAAATGGTATGTCAATGAAAAAAGAGCAGGAGGGAAGTAAAGTTGCCATAGTTGATGAATCCCTTAATGACTCAAAATCTATTGCTTCCATTACTTCTAAATGATCGACTGAAATAGCATCCCATTCTATAGCCTTTTGAATGCCCCCAATGCTTGTAAATTGGTTAACATGAACTTTTGGTTTTAATCCATGTTTCTTTCCTGCTTCAAGGATTACATGCATATCATTAACACTGAAATAATTGGTTTCACAAAAAATATCGATGTAATCAGCAAGCCCTTCCTTTTCTATATTGGGAAGCATTTCATTAATAATAAGTTTAAGATACTCTTCTTTATTGTTTTTATAAATTTTGGGTAATGCATGAGCTCCTAGAAATGTTGATTTTATCGGAATCTCATATTTTTCTTGAAGTCTTTTGATGGTTCTTAGCATTTTGAGTTCACCTTCAACAGAAAGACCATAACCGCTTTTTATTTCAATTGCACCAGTTCCCATTTTCATTACTTGGTTTAGTCTAGTTTCTGATGCTAAAAACAAATCATTCTCAGAAGTATTTTCCATTAGTTTAGCTGAATTTAAAATACCACCTCCTCTAGCAGCTATTTCTTCATAAGATAAACCGTTGATTCTGTCAATAAATTCTTTTTCTCTTGTACCTGCATATACAAGATGACTATGAGAATCATTCCAAGAAGGTAAAACTAATTTCCCCTCAAGGTCAACAATTTCATCATTGTTATCAAGGGCAAGTGAATTCATTTCTCCAAAGTCAGATATTAAGCCATTTTTTATTTTTAAAAATGCATTTTTAATGATGTTCAGTTGGTTCATCTCATGACCGCAAGATTTGTATTTATCACTTGGTTGTATACCTATTAATTGTTTTATGTTAGTTAAAATCATACTGTTTTTTTAGTAATGCTTTGTAAACTCCAAGCTTCTGGTTTGTTACAGAAAAAAGTTTTAGTTTCAGACCATATGCCTTTAAAAAGTGTTGAGTTTCTATAATTGTTCAAAGCATTTTCATTTTCCCATAAGCTGTATGTGAAAAAAATATTATTTGCATTAACTTCTTGAACTAGCTCAACACTTATACATCCGCTAAATGAAGAAATTAGGTGTTGATTTTTTTCAAATAAATCAATGAATTGTTTCTTCTTATTACTTTGAATTGAAAGTTTAACTATTCTTTTGAGCATATTATTCTTTGAAGTCAATTGTAATGGTGTCGTTAAGGCCAATTCCAAAAAGTTGACTTGCACCTCCTCCGGAGCCTTGTACTCCTTTATTAATCGAAATTTCTAAAAAACTACTACTACCAAATAATGCTATTCTTTCTCCTTCTGGAACTTCACCATAGCTTTTATGAATTTTTTGAATACTATATCCAGATCTTGTAAGATTGATATTAAAAGGTCTGTTTTTTCCAATTTCCTTAAAAAGTTGTTTGTTTATATTGGTGATTATATTTCCATATTCATCAATATAACTTACCATTCCTTTAATGCAGTCATTTTCAATTATTGGTCTAAATAATTGTTTGCTTTTTATTTTTTCAATTGGTTTTCCAATAACAGCAGGAAGGCCTCCTCTAGCTAAATGACATGCAGCTTTAATAAAAATGTTTTTGGTAGGAAAAGAAAATTCTTCGCTATCCGTCTTAAGGTCTATTTCCCAGACTCCGTCAGGTTGTTTGTCGAAAATTAAAGAAAAGATACCGTTGTCAGCTCCTATAAAATATTGATCTTGAGTTTTGACTATTATATGACTTTTTAAATCACTAGGTTCAGCATCAATTCCAATCACATGTATTGTGTTTTTTGGGAAATGCTTAAAAGAATTTTTGATTACAAAAGCAGCATGTGTAATATCAAAAGGAGGAATATTGTGGCTAATGTCTATGATTTTCACATCTGGAAGTTCACTATAAATAGCACCTTTTAAGGTAGCTACGTAGTAATCTTTTAAA
>JBELEU010000207.1:0-3463 GCA_042093455.1 Crocinitomicaceae bacterium
ATGAAGTTGCTCCTGAAGCTATAATGCTCATAGCACTTGGAGAACCTCCAACACAAACATCAGAACCGTTACTTGGTTGAGAAGAAATAGTTGGAGCACTGCCGCCCCCCCCCATATTAACAGTAAATGTAGCAGGATTTGACCAATATCCAGTGCCACCGACATCAATATTGCATTTAATTTGAACTGAGCCATTACCTTGAGCATACGCATAAGCCGGAGATGTAGTGAGAACTGTAAAATCATCAGTGTTTGATGTACCACCATTAGCCTCTGTTAAACCGCTTGCTGGATCTGATCCATCTAAATAAACCCAAGTTGAACCATCATTATAAAAAAAGGTGATTTTCCCAGAAACACTTGTATTAACTGTAAAAAGTGCAAAGTTCGTTCCATCTGTAACTGTTTGGTTAGCGGGATGAGTCGTAAAAGAAGAACCACCACTACATGCAGTACATGAGCCTTTTGGAACTAAAGCAATACCATCCCACTCATAACAAACTGCTTGAACGGTGCCATCACTAGCAATCCAAAAAAACTCTGCACCTGGTGAAAGGGATGGAGCAGTTGAAATATATGCATCTGAACCAAATATCCAAGACGTACAACCAGGCCTAGCTCCGTCTTCAGATGTTATCATTTCACCGTTGCTAGCTACACATTCTATGCTAGTGCTTATTGGTGCATAATTTCCAGTACCAGGTGCCCCATACACTGAACTAAAAAGAGTCGGAGTACCTGCTTGAGGGGCATCTATGCCTCCATTAGCAGAATTTTGATCAAATATAAAATATGTAATATTGATAGGGTTTAAACATGATTGTGAATAAAAACTTGAAATTGATACGGATATATAAAAAATTATTATTGATAAAATTCTAAGAAAATTGTTAGAAAAAAACAAAGAACTAATGTTGTATAATGATTTTTTGAGGTTTGAATAATAATTATTCATAGCAGCAGTTAATTGGTTCTAAATAAATATAGAAAACATAAAAAAGCCCAACATCAAATTTGTGATAAACGACACAAAATGAATGATGGACATTAATATTGTCAATTCAATTTAATATAAAAAATTGTTAAACAGAACTATTTATTGAATTAAAAGGATTAATGAACATGAGTAAAATTCTAATTTTATAGCACATGAAGAACTATTATAGAACTAATAATCTAATTATTATTTTTTAATACAATAAAATTTTAAAATACCAAGTAATCTTAAACAATGATTTTGAAGCAAAAAAAAACTTAAATACATACCATTTTCATCAAAAAAACCTGAAAATATATACTAAATGCTAATTGTTTTTTCTACACTTTCTAAAGTGACAATACCGTTTTTTTGAACAACATATATTTTACCCATGAAATCAAATTCTTCACCCTCTTTTAGTTTGTACAATTCGTCTAAGGACTGCTCAATAGTATGAACACTACCTTTGGTTTTAAAAGCCAAATTCACGTATGCCGTATTTACATTACTATCTTTGACACCACACAATATTACATTAACTGGTTTAGTTAATTTTTTAACTAACCTCATGTCTCTTGGAGTTGCGAAGTTATCTGCAACCATCACAATGTTTTTTGCATAAGGATATTTTTGCTCTGCCAACAACAAAGCTTCAATGTTATTTTCTGGGCAGTCTCCTCCGTTACCATTCATCATGGCTTTCTCAAGAGTTTGTCTTATTTTATTAAATCCATACTGACTTCTGTAATTACTAATAGGATACAAGCCACCTGTACTTCCTATTTTTTTTGGATTAAACCTTGATAAATTATCGTTTCCATCGTTAAAAAAAACAAAACTTTGATTCTCGGATTTATTGAATTTTAACCTAAGCCATTTCATGTATTGGCTCACATAGGGTGTCATGCTTCCTGTAACATCAACTACCATAACATTGTCCCAACTTGCATTGCGCTGCATTACATGAGCTACTGTATTAAGTTCTTTTGAATGATAATGAGGACTAAAATGAGGTAATACATAACCGTAATCCTTTAAGGTATCTAAATTAAAGCAAGAAGTTTCAGAAATTATTGTACCGTCAATTATGGATTTCATTACCTCAAAATTTTCTTTTGTACTTCTCTCATAAGAAATAACAAAACCTGTAAACTGTGTTCTGACAGCATGCTCACTTGAAAGAATAATTGTTGAGTAGTATGCTCCTTTGGCGCTTTTAAATCTATTTTTATACAAGTTTAAAAGAGTGTCAACTCTAGCGCTATTTAGTTTAGCCTGGTATTTTTTATCGTTGTTTGAATAATAAATGTACTCAACGCTTCTGATTTTTTTTGGGTTGATTTTAAGTAAGGAGTCTGACTTAAACTCGGTTTTGGTTTTATCAAAATGAAATGGAACAACCACTTTGTTCAATCCAGTAGATTCAACCAATACATAATTTTCTTTGTGAATTATATTGTTGTTAAAACTACTTTTAAACTGATCAGAAAATGTTGTTTTGTTGACTACGACAGACGATTGAGATGAAACAAAACCATGTGAAAAAATAATTAAAGTACTGATTAAAGTAATTTTAATCAATAAATTGGTAATCAAATATTTAGATAATAATTTCATAGCATTTTACTTTAAACAAAACACCTTAATTAGCGCTTAGTTATAAAGTAAAATGCAAAAAATTAAAAAGGGAACAAAAGTATTTTTACAACAACTATTTAGTTCAATTTTTGAGCTAAAAACTCTTCCATTGCTCTATAAAAATCAAACCTATTTTCTTCATTTCTAAAACCATGACCCTCATCATCTTTAACTAAATATTCAACTTCAACTCCCCTATTTTTCATGGCCTCTACCATTTGATCTGACTCGTCCACATTGACTCTAGGGTCATTGGCGCCTTGAGCAATGAAAAGTGGTGCTTTGATTTTATCAACATGAAATACCGGAGAAACTTCTTTAAGCATTACACTATCAGCCTCAACATCACCCACCATTTCATACATCATTTGTAACATTGGCTCCCAATATGGAGGTATTGTTTTCATGAAAGTAAACATATTTGAGACTCCTACATAATCAACACCAGCTGCATACAAATCAGGTTCTTTAACTAACCCCATCAATGTTGCATAACCTCCGTAACTTCCTCCATATATGGCTATTCTGTCTTTGTCGGCTATACCTTGATCAATCAACCATTGTGTACCGTCAGTTATGTCATCTTGCATTTCTCTGCCCCATTTTTTGAAAGAAGCCTCCCAAAATCTTCGGCCATATCCGACCGAACCTCTAAAATTCATTTGTAATACGGCATATCCCCTATTGGCTAAAAACTGAATTTCAGGGTTAAAACCCCAATCGTCTCTAGCCCATGGCCCACCATGTGGATTGATTACAACAGGTAAGTTTTTAGCAGTATTTAAGTCATATCCTTTGGGTAAAGTTAAATAACCATTAATGGTTAAACCGTCTCTAGCATCGTAA
>JBELEU010000208.1:0-3404 GCA_042093455.1 Crocinitomicaceae bacterium
GCAATAACTCCTGTGCCTGTTCCTATGTCAATGATGTGATTTGCTGCAGAAGTGTTAGCCCATGCTCCTAAAAGAATACCGTCAGTGCCAATTTTCATTGCTGCATTTTCTTGTTGAATTGAAAATTGTTTGAAGTTAAAAGCTTGGTATTTTTTTTTAACCATTGGTATAAAGTTCGATCAATCCAGCTGGTATTTCAATCGTTAACTTTTTTTTGTTTTTATTGATTTCAATTAGCGTATTGTCATTAAAAGGAATTAAAACTTCAACTCCATCAACAGACGATTGAATGAGTGTATTGTTGGGGATTTCTATTATTTCTTCTACAGTTCCAATTAATTCTTCATTCTTATCATAGATTTTGAAATCGATGACATCTCTATTGAAAAACTCTTGTTCATCTAATTCGGGAACTTGAGATGAAGGAATGTAAACTTCTTTTTTAATCAGTCTTTCACATTTATCCAAATCAATGTTTTTTAAACTCAATACCAATTGATCTTCTTTTAAGACTTTAATGTTTTCTATGATAAATGGTGTATTGACTCCATTCTGACTAATCCAAACGTTTTTTATGGAATGATAATAGGTAGGGTGGTCTGTATCTATGTATAAAACTACATTGCCTTTGTAACCGTGTTTTTTAGAAATGTAGCCTAAAAGAAAGAATTGATTGGTGTCCATATAAAAAAAAAGCTACGCATGTTTACATGCATAGCTAATATAAGTTTTAATTAAAGATTATTATTTTTCTTTAGTTTCTTCTTTAGATTTCTTTTCTACTTTGGCTTCTTCAGCTTTAGGAGTTTCTTCTTTAACTGCTTCAACTTTAGGAGCATCTTCAGTTGCAACTTCTTCAGTTACTACTTCTTCAGTTGCAGCTTCTTCAGTTGCAGTTTCCTCAGTTGCAGCTTCTGCAGCAATAGCAGCCTCAGCTGCTTGATTTGCTTCAGCAATTACTGCTGCTCTAGCATCGCTTTTTTCTTTTTCAAGGGCAATAGCTTTATCATATGCAGATTTAGCGTCTTTTTCTATTGATTCTACTTTCGAGTCAATTTTACCAGCTTTATCTTCTAACCATTTGTTGAATTTTTCTTCAACCTGAGCTTCTGTTAAAGCACCTTTTTTAACACCATTTAATAAGTGGTTTTTGTAAAGTACTCCTCTGTAAGATAACATTGCTCTTACTGTATCAGTAGGTTGTGCACCAACACTTACCCAATGAAGTGCTCTGTCAAAATTAAATTCAATTGTTGCTGGATTTGTATTTGGATTGTAACTTCCTATTCTTTCGATGTACTTCCCATCTCTAGGAGCTCTTGCATCTGCAGTTACTATATGGTAAAATGGTTTTCCTTTTTTACCGTGTCTTGCTAATCTTATTTTTGTTGCCATATTAATAGTTTTAAAAGGGTCCTAAACCCAGTTTTAGTTAATTCGGCTGCGAATATCAGTTATTTTATTGATATTTAAAAGTATTCTAACTTATATTATTTGGGATTTAATTCATTATTAAATCAATCCATTGATTTAATAATTAGTTAATATTAGATTAACTCAAGAGATATATTGTGCAAATATATTTGTGTCATGCAATTTGTAAAATCAATAGCATTAATTATTTTTTCTTTTGCGAGTATATACAACTATGCTGGTGACGAAAAGAAGAACAATAAATCTGAAGTTGTTAACGCAATAATTTCGGGTAAGGTTATTGATTTTTCAGATAATCAACCTCTTTCTGGAGTTAAAATTATGGTTGCAGGTTATGATAAAGTATACTATACTGATTTTGATGGTAATTACTCAATTAAAGATCTTCCTAAAGGGGATTATTCATTATCAATACAAATGACAAGTTTTGTTGAAAAGTCAATCAGTTCTCAATTTTCTAATAATTCAGCTTCGTCAACAATAAAGCTTTTCCCAAATTAGTTTTCTCTGTTAATTGATTGTTTGTTAACATTGGCTTAACATTAGATTAATAAATAAGTAACATTTTCAGATTAATTAAGTATATTTGAATTCAAATGTCCTTATTATGAAAAAGTTTGCACTATTATTTCCATCAATTTTAATGTTCTTTTCTGTTCATTCTCAAAATTTATTTTTTGATTACGGTGAGTTTATTGCTTCGGAAGACGTTTCTACTGTAGAAAGTTCAGTTATTTATTTTGACAACGGAAGCGTTAAAGAATATCATGCTTTAAAAGATGGATTTGAGCATGGTGAGGTTGTTTATTACTACAAAAATGGAACAACTAAAGAATCTGGCAATTACAATAATGGAGTAAAGTATGGTAAGTGGACTAGTTGGACAGAAGGCGGAATCAAAACTGGTGAAGTTTCATATGACATAAACGGAAAGAAAGACGGTAAGTGGAAAGTGTGGGATAATCAAGGCAATGTACGTGCTCAAATGAATTATAAAAATGGTGAGCGTTCTGGTTTATGGAAAACTTGGGACGAAAATGGATCTGTCTTAAACGAGAGAAGATTTTAATTTAAACCTGTCCATTAATTCCTTCACTCACATTAATTATGTGATCTCCTACTTTTTTAAGAGAACTGTATAAATCAGAGTATATTAATCCACTTTGAATACTATAATCATTCTTTTCAACACTTTTTAAGTGAGCATTCCTTAGCTTATCTCGGAACTCATTGATAACTTTTTCTTTTTCAATAGCCTCATTAACGCTTACTTTAATTGGTCCTTTTTCAAGGTTTGACACCATTGTTAAAAATGCACTGTCTACATTTTCAATCATTTTGAGTATGTTGTTTCTTTGTTTAGGAATGAAATAAATTTTGGCCTCTTTCTTTCTTTCTAATGTCTTAGACATTTGAAAATATATATCCCCAATATCTTCCAAATCGCCAGCAATACTTAACATTCCTCTAATTTGAATTGATGCATCTTCAGATAATTCACCCTCAGACACCTTTGATAAAAATTCAACTACTTCACGTTCAACTCTATCAGTAATTGTTTCGTATTTTTCAATTTTATTTAAAAGTTTATTTATTTTTTTTGAGTCTGTTTCGAGTATTAAATCTTTTAAAAAGACATTGATTTTTGCAGTGATTTTCCCAAACTTTAACATCTCTTTTTGGGCTTCTAGTAGGGAAAATTCATTGCTTAATGCTCCTGTTCCAATAAACTTCAACTGAAAATGTTCATCATCTTCATCTTTAATTGGAATTAGCTTTATTACTGTACTTTGAATAAAAGGGATAAACCACAATAGAAGCGATGTATTGGCGATATTAAATACTAAGTGAAAAGTTGCCAAAGACCACTGAATTTTTGATTTAGCTAAATTTTCAGGAGATGAATTATCAAGAGGAAGTTTTAAATCATTGTTAATCATTAGTCCTTCAATAGTTTCAATAACAAAATA
>JBELEU010000209.1:0-3402 GCA_042093455.1 Crocinitomicaceae bacterium
TGAAATTATTATTCCTATACTTTCATTAACTAATTTTTTAAACTCATGTGCTTTATCTGGAATACCTGTTTCTTCTTCTCTATCTTCACTGTATATAGGCATTTCAAATTCATTTAAGTCAACAAGAATAGCCTCTTTTGGAGCCATTCTCTTGGCAACATAAGAGGCTAATTTTTTATTCTTTGAGTTTTTTGAGGAAGAAGCCCCAAAAGCAAGTAATTTACTCATTATTGATTACTGTGAGAACCATCACAAAATCCTTCTGGGTCTTGAGTGTTTCCACAGCCACATCTTGGTCTATTTGAAGTCATATTATGAAGTTTTTAAGTTAATTTTTAGTTCAATATCATCGTATATAAGCTTATCCCCAAGGTTTTCAAAAAATGTTCCTGATCTAAATTTTACATTATACTTAGAACGATCAAAAACGAGATTAGCATTCCATCCATCCTTAGTATTTGTCATTTCAAACAATACTGGATGTGAAATGTCCTTAATCGTTAAAAATCCATTAACCATCCATTTTCCATTTGAAATTACTTCAGAGCTTGAAATATATAAGTGTGCTGTTGGGAAAGATTCGACCGAAAAGAAATCATCTGATCTTAAATGTCCTTCTAATCTTTCTTTACTTCCTCCTGTCATGTCTTGCACATTAATAGATGTCATGTCTACAAGAAATTCTCCTTGCGAAATTAGACCATCTGCAATCTCAAATTGTCCAGATGTGAAGTTGATAGTACCATAATGTGAACTAGTAGAAACCTCTCGTCCTGTCCAAACAAGACTACTTTCGTCTAGTTTAATATTATAGGTTGCATCAGCCGCAGTGATTGTTGCATCATTGGTGTCTTCTGTTTTATTTGAATTCATGTTACATGAAACCAGGGAGACAAACATTAATAAAGTGAATAATTTTTTCATTGTATTAAAATTTGCGTAAAACTAGAAAAATCAACTATCTAGGAAGCTTTCTTATCTATTTTTAAATATTATTTAACATCTTTTAGACTAATGTAAAGTAAACTATACATTTTAAAAGTAAAGCTAACTTTACAAATTTAAGAAAGGTTAAATAATGTAAAGTTTGTTTTACATAAATTTTTACTATCTTTGTAAAGTTTGTTTTACATATGCTTATAAATAGAGTTAAAGACTATCGAAAAGGTGCAAACTTAACCCAGGAAGATTTGGCCTCAATGACTGGGGTCAGCAGGCAAACTATAATATCAATAGAGAAAAACAAATTTGTGCCAGGCCTAGATATAGCTATAAGGATTTCTGAATCGTTAAAAACCCCAATTAATAAGCTTTTTTATTTTGTTTAGATGGAAAAAATTGATGCTGTAATTACATGGGTAGATGGTTCAGAGCCAAGCTATCAAAGAAAACTCAAAAAGTACCTTAAGGATAACAACACCATAAGAAGACAATATCTTCAAGCAAATGAAATCTGCCTTTGCATTGCTTCAATAGTTAAATACGCTCCATTTATAAGGAAGATCTTTGTTGTTACAGACAACCAGGCTCCTAACCTAAACAGCATTAAAGATTTTGTTCCACTAGACAAGGTGATAATAATTGATCATAAAAAAGTTTTTGAAAATTACGAGGGCTTTTTGCCAACATTTAATATTAGATCTATAGACGCTGTTCTATACAGAATAGATGGACTATCAGAGAAGTTCATATATTTTAATGATGATATGTTTCTTGTAAAAAAGACAAATCCAGAAGATTGGTTTGTTGGCGATAAGGCAGTTTTAACTGGAAACTGGGTAAAAACTTATAATAAACAACCAATTAAAATGATTTCAAAAAAAATTAAAAGCTTTTTCAATATGAGACCTGGTTACAATGCCTCACAATCAAAAGCAGCTAACATTGCAGGTTTTAATAGCAAATATTTTAAATCTTATCATTGCGGTAGGCCACAAAAAAAATCAATAATTAAAGACTTTTATGACAAATTTCCTCAGAGACTTGAAAGTCAGATAAAACACAAGTTTAGGAACCCAGAACAATTTATGCCTTATAGTCTTTGTTGGCACCTACTAATTAAAGAAAACCTGTATGTAGAATCATCAACCAATAAATTAATCGAAATAGAGAAATCTAAAAAGTTGTCTCCTGAAGAGCTTGCTAAGTTATTGCACTCTATAGATGCAAAAAAAGAGGTAAAGTTTTTGAACATTCAAGATTTAAGCCTAGCTCAAAAAGAAACACAGAAAGTTTTTCAAAACTGGTTTTTTAAAAAATTAAGAAAATAGACTAGATAGCTTTAATGGCCTCAACTACAGTGTCTATTTCATTTTTTGTGTTATATAAAGAAATTCCAAGTCTTGTAACCCCTCCTTTACTTTCTAAACCTAATTGTTGAATTGCTTTAAGGGCATAGAAATGCCCGTCCCATGCGCATATATTATTCTTAGCTAGTGATGCGCAGACTTCTTGAGGAGAATAGTCAGAATGTACAAATGAAACTGTCGGCGTTCTTTCTCTTGAAGAAAAATCAGGACCAATAACTGTTGTCTTGTCAAATCCATCTAGTGATTCATAAAGATATTTTGCAAGATTAAACTCATGATCACTGATGTGTAAGTATGCGCTTTCCAATTTTTCTCTATATGACTCCCCTTCTCCAAGATTTGAAATAAAGTCGATGGCAGCCGACACACCTGCGCATGAAGCATGGTTTAGTGTTCCTGTCTCAATTATGTAGGGTGCTTCCTGATCTTGAACCACTAGTCTATCCGGATCAAGGCTTTGTAAAACACCAGGTCTTGAATAAAGAAAACTTATGTGTGGGCCGTAAAACTTGTATGCTGAACATAACATAAAGTCACAACCAAGCTTTTCTACATCAATTGAAAAGTGAGGAGCATAATGAACAGCATCTAATAAAAAGAAACAATCTCGCCCTTTTAAATATTCTTTAACTTTCATAAAATTATTTAATGTTCCCAATGCATTTGAAGACATCCCCATGCAAACCATCACTGTTTTATCATTTATTTTTTTTTTGAAATCAGAGTAGTCAAGCGTTCCGTTTTGCATTAACTTAACTTCAATGATTTTCACTCCTACTTCTTTCAATATCATCCATGGACCTCTGTTTGCTTCATGATCTAGCTCTGTAACTATTACCTCGTCTCCTTCATTAAATTTTTTTGATAAAGCTCTTGCTAAACTGTAGTTTAATGTTGTCATATTTTGACCAATTGAAATTGAGTTAGGACTTTTTGCCCCCAACATAGCAGCAACTTTAAGTCGGAGATCATCCATAATAGAGTCGGTTTCTTTACTTGTAATAAATTCTCCGTGTGTGTTTGCGTTTGATCTTATATAATATTGAGAAATTGCCTCAATGACTTGAATAGGAACTTGCGTGCCTCCAGGACC
>JBELEU010000210.1:0-3398 GCA_042093455.1 Crocinitomicaceae bacterium
GGAGGTACCATTTTGTTTCCATCTGCATCTTTTTTAATATTTCTAATAACAAAATTTACAATTGACCCTTTCAACCCACCAAGCATGTCTCCAATTGTAGTGGTAATGACAGTTTCAATTTGTGTTTTTGGAAGAATTTCTTCAAGTTTATTTGCAAAGTTTTCAAGAATTATAATGGCTTTAGCTCCAGAGTCGGTATATTGATGAAGCATTTCATCAGCAGTATATAGAGGGTTTGTATTGACGATAACCAACCCTGCTTTGAGACAAGCAAATATGGTGATTGGATATTGCAATAAATTTGGCATTTGTAATGCAATTTTATCTCCTTTTTTAAGGTTAGTTTCATTCTGAAAATAATAAACAAGTGCATCGACTTGTTTAGAAACTTCATTGAAAGAAATTTCAACACCCATGTTTTTATAGGCAATTAAATCACCGTATTTCGAAACCGAGTTATCAAAAATTTCAACTAGATTATTGTAGGAGAGGTCAGCATTTTCTGAAACAAAATCAGGGTAGCTTTTAAGCCATGGTAATTTGCTCATTTTAATTTTTTTAATTTTTTAGATAAAAAGTTATGTCTTACTGTTAAATATAATGTAATATTTTGATTTTTATATCTCATAAGTTTTAAAATTTCATATAAAACGTAAACCTTAATTCTATTTGACTTTAAAATTACCATAATAATATTTAATTGTTATTTTAGAGGAATTAAAACTTTTATTGATATTTTATGTATAAAGAATGTACTGACTCTTAATAATTAAACTGATCAATAAACTAATACTAAATATACTATTTATTTGTGGGCTAACTTTTGTGTTATTTGCCTCTAAAAAGCTTTGTGCTCAAGACCCACAGTTTACACAGTTTTATTCAAATCCAGTATATTTAAACCCTGCATTTGCTGGATCTAATGTTTGTCCAAGATTAGTTATGAATTACAGGAATCAATGGCCTAGCTTTTCTGCAAATTTTGTAACTACAGCAGTTTCATATGATCAAAAAGCTGATCTACTTTCAGGTGGTTTGGGCTTTACTGTAATGAGTGATAATGTTGCTAATACACTTAAAACAAACAATGCAAGTCTAGTTTATTCTTATCATCAAAATATTACTAGGAAATTCTCATTAAATTTTGGAATACAAGGAACATTCATTCAAAAATCTGTTGACGTTAGTAAACTAACTTTTGGTGATATGATTGACCCGAGAAGAGGGTTTGTATATTTAACTAATGATTATATTTTGACTGAACCTTTAAATATTCTTGATTTTTCAGCTGGTATTTTGGGCTTTTCTGAAAATTTCTTTTTTGGAGTTGCTGTTCATCATTTAACACAACCTGAAGAATCATTGGTTTTTAGTCCAAATAATTCTTCTTCAAATTCATTTTTACCAAGAAGGTATTCTGCCCATCTTGGTTTGGAAATTCCTGTAAAATCTCAAACACAAACAATGTTTGCTACCAAAAAAGAAACCATTTCGCCAAGTATCTTATTTAATAAACAAGGCGATGCTCAAGAACTTAACGTTGGGGTTTATTATAGAAATGGAAATCTAGTTGGTGGAGTATGGTATAGAAATAACGATTCTTTTATTGTTACTTTCGGAATTCAAACAGAAGCTCTCAGAATAGGTTACAGTTATGATTTGACAACTTCTAATTTATCTGTTGTTTCAGGTGGGTCTCACGAAATTTCATTAGCGTTTAGATTTTACTGTGAGCCCAAGAAGAAAGTATATAGAACCATGTCTTGCCCATCTTTTTAATTGACTATCTCACCGTCTTTCATTTCTATCTTTCGGTCTGCAATTTCAGCTAGTTTTGTATTATGAGTAACAATAACAAATGTTTGATTATGATCATTTCTTAACTTGAAAAATAGATCGTGAAGTTGATTTGCGGATTGTGTGTCTAGATTTCCGCTTGGTTCATCTGCTAATATCACTTTCGGGTCATTAATTAAAGCTCTAGCAACGCTAATTCTTTGTTGTTCACCACCAGAAAGTTCATTTGGTTTATGATCTTTTCGATGTTCTAACTCCATTAACTTAAGAAAGTGCATTGCTTTTTCATGAATCTCTTTTTTATTTTTTTTTGCAATTAGTCCTGGTAAATAAATATTTTCAAGTGCTGTAAACTCTGGAAGTAAGTTGTGAAATTGAAATACAAAACCTATGTTTTCATTTCTAAATTTAGAAATGGCATTTTCTCTCAGTTTTAAAATATTGGTTTTTTCATAATAAACTTCTCCTAATGATGGTTTTTCCAGTGTCCCTAAGATTTGAAGAAGAGTGGTTTTTCCCGCTCCACTTTTACCAACAATTGAAACTATTTCAGCTTGATTAATTGAAATAGATACATCTTTAAGAACATTTAAGTCTCCAAAGGATTTTGAAATATTAGTTGCTTCGATCATCTACATCAAATTTAATCACATATTTAAGTCCAACGTGTTTTTTTTAAAAATTAAGTATAAGTTGAATAAAAACTTAGAATTAGATGTTGTCGGAAATAACAATTTTTTACATTTACCAAAAATTATTTCAATAATGAATTTACACGAATTTCAAGGCAAGTCAATTTTAAAAAAATATGGTGTTGCCATTCAAGAAGGTATTGTAGTTGAAAATACTAACGATGCAATTGCTGCGGCAAATAAATTAAACAAAGATACTGGAACTGAATGGTTTGTTGTCAAAGCTCAAATTCATGCAGGTGGTAGAGGAAAGGGTTCTGTTATTGAAACTGGTTCTCATGGTGTCGTTATAGCAAAGGGAATAAATGAAGTTGAAGAAAAGGTTAATGGCATTTTAGGTGGTCACTTAGTTACTGCACAAACAACTGAAAAGGGAAAGAAAGTAAATAAGGTTTTAATTGCTGAGGATGCATATGCTCCTGACTTCGATAAAACCAGTGAGTACTACATGTCTGTTTTATTGAATAGAGAAACAGGAAGAAATATTATTATGTATTCTACAGAAGGTGGTATGAACATTGAAGAAGTAGCTGAAAAGACACCTCATTTGATACACAAAGAGGAAGTTGATCCTAAAGTTGGTATTACAGCTTTTCAATGTAGAAAGATTGCATTTAATCTTGAACTATCTGGGAAAGCATTTAAGGATATGGTCAAATTTGTTAAAGCATTGTATGCCGCATACGAGGGTTGTGATGCTTCAATGTTTGAAATAAATCCTGTTTTGAAAACTTGTGACGACAGAATAATTGCTGTTGATTCAAAAGTGTCTTTAGATGCTAATGCTCTTTACAGACATCCAGATTATCTTGAAATGCGTGATTTAAGTGAAGAAGATCCAACTGATGTTGAAGCTGATGCTGCTGGTTTAAATTTTGTAAATTTAGATGGTAATGTTGGTTGCATGGT
>JBELEU010000211.1:0-3395 GCA_042093455.1 Crocinitomicaceae bacterium
GTTATTGCCATAATGCAATGTCAAAAAAACACATCAGCACTTGTTGATGCTGTTGAAATTTCTAATGAAGCTTGTATTGATGCCAAACAAAACATCAACAACTCTCCTTGGAAAGATAGAATTCATCTTCACGAATCTTCCATTCAAAAATTGATCTCCAATATAAAGTACGATCACATCATTTCAAATCCACCATTTTTCATTAATAGCTTAAACCCTGAAGATAGTGAAAGAAAAAAAGCTAGGCATACATCACATTTAAGTTACGTAGATATATTAGGTTTTGCTACTAAAAACTTATCAAACAAAGGAAAGGTATCTTTAATTTTACCTGTTGAAGATGGAGAAAAATGCATCTTGATTTCTAATAAATTTGAGTTGTGGGTAAGTAGAAAATGTTTCGTACAACCCAAAGCACATAAAAAACCTCATAGGTTACTATTAGAACTCACCAATGAAAAAACAAAAGTCTCAGAAAATAAATTAGTCATTGAAAACAAAGAAAGACACGATTATACTGAAGAATACAAAGCAATAACCAAAGATTTTTACACGATATTTTAATTGGTTGATCTCTTTAAAAATAGCTAACTTTACGACATGTCACAAAAATCATTTTTTAAATCCAGATTATTTAAACTTCCTAATCATAGAAGATTTGAATTTTCGGCTAGGTATTATGATGAAGACAAAGAAAGACTTGAAAAAAGAAAGAAAGAAATTAAAAATAATTTAGCTAAAAACTACGACAACGATTACTCAGAAAGAATTAAAGACTCATTTAACAGACGTCAACCAAAAAAAGGATTAGGTTTTTCTTCTTGGGAAAACACAAGATTGATCATTATTTTTGTTTTATTAATTGCTGGATTTTTCTTTCTTTATGACGAACTTGACGAATTACTTGAATATCTTACTCAATCAAAAAAATAGAATTTCTTAAATGATTCAGTTATTACCTGAAAATGTAGCCAATCAAATTGCTGCTGGAGAGGTTATCCAAAGACCTGCTTCCGCGGTCAAAGAACTACTGGAAAATGCGGTTGATGCGAAATCAAAAACTGTTAAGCTTATAATTAAAGATGCTGGTAGAACGTTAGTTCAAGTAATTGACGATGGTTATGGTATGGATGAAAAAGATGCTAAAATGTGTTTTTTAAGACACGCTACATCAAAAATATCAAACGCTGAAGACTTATTTAAAATAAGCTCTAAAGGCTTTCGCGGAGAGGCTTTGTCTAGTATAGCAGCTGTTTCACATGTTGAACTAAAAACAAAAACTGTAAATAATGATGTTGGCGTCAAAATAATTATTGAAGGGTCTGAAATCAAAAACACCGAACCTGTTGCTGTAAATAAAGGAACAAGCTTTTCAATGAAAAACCTTTTTTACAACATTCCTGCAAGAAGGAATTTTTTGAAATCAAATGCTGTCGAAACAAAGCACATTATTGACGAATTTCAGCGTGTAGCTCTAGCTCATCCCGAGGTTCAATTCTCTATGTACAATAATGAACACATCGTATTTGATCTTCCTGAAAGCAACAGAAGACAGCGGATAGTAAATTTAATGGGTAAAAAATTCAACGAACGTTTGGTTCCTATTGATGAAAGTACTACAATTAGCAACATCTCTGGATTTGTTCTTAAACCAGAATTTTCTAAAAGGACTAGAGGAGAACAATTTTTATTTGTAAACAATAGGTTTATTAAAAACTCCTCAATCAATTATGCTATTAATCAAGCATTTAAAGATTTGATTAGTAAAGATCAATTTCCTTCCTATTTTATTTATTTAGAAGTCCCTACTGATTCGATAGACATTAACATTCATCCAACCAAAACAGAAATAAAATTTGATGATGAACGATCTATTTATGCAATAGTTCAATCATGCATAAAAAATTCATTGGGTAAATACAATGTTTCACCAACATTAGATTTCGAACAAGAAATTTCGTTTAACGTCCCTCCTATTTCTGACGCTACAAAAGTATACGAACCAAAAATTAAAGTTGACCCATATTACAACCCATTCAAGCAAAACGAAAACAAGAAAAACATTGAAGAAAACATTCATTTTTTAAGAGATAATTTTCAAAATGAATTGGATAACATTCAAATTAATGACAAAAGTGAACAACATGATATTGAATTTGAAGGTAACAACGAAAAAATAAATTCAGCCATAAATGCAATAGCATGTTTTCAATACAAATCAAGATATATTGTTACTACAAAAAAAACTGGAATTTTACTTATTGATATTTTTAGAGCTCACCAACAAATTCACTTTGAAACTCTGATTGATAATTACGAGAACAAAAAAACCTCATCTCAAAAACTTATTTTTCCTGAACAAATCAATCTTTCTAAAGGTGATCACGTAATTTGCTTGGAATTGATGAATGAATTAAGAGAACTGGGCGTTGAAATTGATGATTTTGGAAACAATACTATTGTTCTTAATGCATTACCAAGTGGCATTGATATAAAAGATCCAAAAGCATTTATTGAAACATGCATTGAAGACATAAAAAAAGACAATCAACACTTTGAACAACCCTATCAAAACTTAGCATGGAGTATAGCAAAAGGCTATGCTTTAAGTAGATTAAAAAAATTAACAAATGAAGAAATGACACATTTAATGGATTGTCTTTTTTCATGCAAATCACCAGCTTTAAACGCTCATGGTTATACAATTATAAGCGAATTTAGTGACGATGAAATTTCTCAAAAATTCAAGTAATGTTTGGACAACTTTTTAGAAACATGACTGAAGTGGTCAAAAATTTGTTGATCATTAATGTTCTTTTTTTTGTAGCACAAAATATAATTCCAGAAATTGATATTAATTTATCACTATTTCCAATAATTTCTGAGCAATTCAAACCCTGGCAATTAGCAACTCACTTTTTCATGCATGCTAATTTGGGCCATATTTTTTTCAACATGTTTGCTTTGGTTATTTTCGGATCTCAACTGGAAAGAGTTTGGGGACCTAAAAGATTTTTAACTTATTATTTCATAACAGGTTTTGGGGCTGCTTTTCTGCATTTAATTGTTAATTATCTCAGAATCAAGAATTTTGAAGTTCTTTTTACAGAAGAGGAAATAAATATTGTATTAAATGAAGGCTACAATTTATTGAATACTGGATACAATTATAATGGCCAAGCTGGAATATTAAACGCAATGTACAATGTACCTATGATAGGAGCTTCAGGTGCAGTATTTGGACTACTTGCTGCTTTTGGTTATTTATTTCCCAACACAAAATTAATGTTACTTTTTCCTCCAATTCCAATAAAAGCTAAATTTTTTGTAATTGGTTATGCAGCATTAGAGTTATATCTTGGAATGGCGAATAACCCAGGAGATAATGTAGCTCA
>JBELEU010000212.1:0-3393 GCA_042093455.1 Crocinitomicaceae bacterium
GGAGCATCCGCATTTAATTTGACTAAATAGTTACCAGGGATATTGTATGTATGAGAAGGACTTGCTCCAGTATCAACTGCACCGTCACCAAAGTCCCAATTCCAAAAGCTTTGACCAATATTAATTGCATCAGTGTAATAGGTATATGGAGAACAAGATTGAATGGTGTCAGTTTCAGGAAAAACAACATCGTCTTCTCCAAAAGTTTCTATCATTTCATCAAAAAAATACGAAGCTTCACAACCTAGCGAATCCCAGCAAGTAAATCTTACTCCATATTTGCCAATTGTGTCGTAAGTATGATCAGGGTTTAAGTCAGAAGATGTATTTCCATCACCAAAATCCCATAAATATGTTGTTGCATTTGCCGGTGCATTAGCAGTAAATGTAACATCCATTGGTGCACAGCCTGTAGACTTATCAACACTAAAATCATTTAAAACCATACCAACATTAACATCTGGAAGAGAAAATAATGACTGACAACCATTTGGGCTTGTTACTTGAAGTTTGGGAGAATTAACATTGTTATATACATAAGTGTGACTTGGATTGGATTGATTTGAAAATGTTGTATCACCAAAATCCCAATTAATAGTGTTGTTGATGGCTGTGTTAGAATTAAACTGCACTAATAGCGGAGGACAACCAACATTATTAGCTATTTGGAAGCTTGCTGTTGGAAGTGGGTCTACTTCAATTGTAATGTTACTTGTATATTGAGTAACACAACCCGAAGTATCATATATAGTTAGCAATGGATTAAAAGAACCATCTGCATTATATGTATGATTGATATTGAAAAGAGAAGATACAATTGTTGTGTCACCAAAATTCCAATAAATACTATCAACTGTAGAATTGGGTATTAATTGAAAATCAACATCCAAAGGAGAACAACCATTTGATTCATTATTTATTAATGAATAATTTAATGGTGATGGTAAATAAATCTCTTCAATAATAGAACTATCAATGCAGCCGTCAACGGAAATAGCTATTACCTTTGGATTAAAAGTCCCATAAGAATTGTAAGAATGAGAAGTAGAAGAATTAATTGAGTTTTCTGATGTTCCATCTCCGTATTCAAATAGCAAATTTGATATGGAAACATTACTTGCATTGGCATTAAAATTAAAAGTGTAAGAACTATCACAATTAAAGTTAAAATCAACTGACCCAATAATTTCTGGAATTGGCTTAATATTAATTGGACCAACTGTCTTTTGATTAGCACAATTATTTGAGTTGTAAGAAACTAACTTTACTGTGTAGCTACCATCATTGGCATAATTGTGTATTGGATTAGATTGTGTTGAAGTATTTCCATCTCCAAAGTCCCAAATGTATGATAAAGCACCAACAGTAGAGTTTGTAAATGAAATTTCATTGGTTGAAGAACAATAGTCAGTATTGGATGAAAATGAAAAATCAGAACTTGGTAAATCAAAAACTTCAATATAATTCGTAGAAACTAGAGTGTCAGTTCCTGAAGCATTCAATGAAATAAGCGTAACAGTGTATAAACCAGGCAATGTAAAAGTAGTTGATGGGTTCTCTAATATTGATGATGAACCATTTCCAAAATCCCATTTATATTGATTTGAGTTAGTCGATGTATTGTTAAAATCAACTACTAACGGTGAACAACCTGATGTAAAATTAGAGTTAAATGAGGAGACAATATTTTGAGAAAACAATTGACTAACTAAAAAAAATGTAGTTAAAGAAAATAATAGTTTAAAATGCGTGATTTTCATTTATTCAAATTTACTCAATAGTGTATAAACAACATACACTTTTATCTGAATTTTGATTAAATAATCTATATTTTGGATAAAGTATAAAAATACAATGATGAAAATTTAAAATTAACATTAATAAATACCAAGACTTTTAATTTTTTTATTGATTACCCTATTGTATTTTGAATTTTGATCGTACCACATTTTCTTTTTACTGTTATATGTAAGGTAAGGAACTAGTAGATCAAAAACGTCTTCATCTTCTTCTTTGATTTTCCATAAATCAGTTTCAACTAAATTAATGGTTAAATCAAAAAGTGGTATACTTTTTTGTGTTTTAGGAACTTCGGTATTAAAACCTACTCTTTTGGTGTAATGACCTTCAGCAATAAATTCAATTAATATTTTACGATTAACCTCTAAATGAAGGTTGTATTTTCCTTTTTTAGAGGCAATAGTGTCAACTACACCATCATCATGAACAATTCTAATAATAGCGTTTTTAACCTTTCCCCCCATATTAACAATTCCACCCTTAATGTTTAACATTCTGTCTTCTTTTGAATCTTGAGCTTTTAGATCGTTAAAAGAGGAATAAATAATAAAAATAGAAAGTGTCAAAAATTTAATCATAGTTGAACCGTTATAAAAAGTTTAAATTCAAATAAATCTAAGAAATATATCTTAATTTGTAATTTATGCACCTAAGTTTAACTTAAAGAAGTTTAAAATGCAAAAACAACCCTCTCTTTTCACTGCGTTAATACCAATTATATTATTAATTGTCTTGCTTGCTACTAACGTTTGGCTTTTTGGTGACAACACTCTTTCAGGTTCAAATCAAATAACCTTATTATTTTCTGGAGCTATTGCTGCTGTAATTGGCTCATTATATGGAACACCATGGGAGAAAATGTTGAATGGAGCTGTTAAAAGCATTTCATCTGCTATGGGGGCTTTAATAATTTTACTTCTTATTGGGTCTTTGGCAGGTACATGGATGTTGAGTGGAATAGTTCCTTCTATGATTTATTATGGTCTTGAAATATTGAATCCTAAAATTTTTCTTTTTGCCACATGTATTGTATGTGCAATAGTATCGTTAGCAACAGGAAGCAGCTGGTCTACAGTTGCAACAATATGCATAGCAATGCTTGGTATTGGGAATGCCTTAGGAGTTCCTGAAGGTATAACTGGTGGAGCTATTATTTCAGGGGCCTACTTTGGTGATAAAATGTCACCATTATCTGACACAACAAATTTAGCGCCAGCCATGGCCGGAACAGATTTAATTACGCATATAAAATATATGACATATACTACAATCCCATCTATTGTTATTGCATTGATAGCCTTTCTAATAATTGGATTAATGAGTGATATTGAAAACAACCAATTACAACAAATAGATGAAATGCAATTTGCACTAACCAATGCATATAATATTAGCTGGATTACTTTAGTTGTTCCAGTGCTAGTTATAGTTATGATTGTAAAAAAAGTTCCTGCAATACCAGCTTTATTAGTTGGAACATTATTAGGTGGATTATATGCAATAATATTCCAACCAGAATTAATAAACCAACTCAATGATTCTAATAATCCTTCATTTTTATCTTACATGAAAAACTCTTACACATCAGTAATG
>JBELEU010000213.1:0-3376 GCA_042093455.1 Crocinitomicaceae bacterium
TGGATCATCTGCTACTAAGTTGGTAACTACGCTATCAAGAGAAGTTAACCCTTGAACAGTCGTAAATGGGCCCATGTCAAAATTTGTTAAGTTAGTTGTGAAATCTCTTGAAGCTTCAGCTTTATCGTATTTCATAGAGCCAATATCATTTATTGCAAATGAAGCTCTTAACTTATATTTATTTTTATCTCTTCTCCATAAGTTGGTTTCACCGTCCATGTCGTATTTGTATTCTTCCCAATCTGGCCTCCACTCATATACCCCACCAATATCTATTCCTAAACCCCATCTTGATGAAAATATATTTGATATGTCTTCAGTATATATTTCTCTATCCGTACCATTAAAACTACCATCTCCATTCAAGTCTTCAATTTCTATATAATCAGCTATATTTTGTGAATAACCATAACTAAAGTCACCATTAAGTGTGTTGGCTACAGAGTCATTTAAAAAGTTGTATTCTATGTTGTCGGTATATAAGTAAAAAGAGCCTACGCCTTTAAGTGCTTTAATTTTACCTCCTGCTTTAACAAAGTGTTCACCGTCATCTTTAACTATATGTGCATAGTTTAAATTGTATTCCATCCAAGAATTCATTGAAATATTCATTAACTGATCGTCTAAGTCTAAATTCCAAAGTGTACTGTAGTCTAACTCTTTTACTCCAAGTGTCACTAATTCTTGAGAAATATGATCAACATTGACAATGGTTCTGTGTTTAATTTGAAGACCTAAACCTGATTTCCTGTTTAAAGTGACCATTAAGTTCAATAGATCTATGCTTTCACTGATAATACCTCTATAAGAACTGTTTCCTAGCTTCCCAGGTTCAGTAACAAAAAAGTTGCCTCTAAACTGTGATTGGTAATAAGAAGCAGAATCTGCAGCTATGAATTTACCAAAATCAGGATCATTTCGCCAATTAACATTTAAACTGTTGTCTGTGTCGGTAAAAGATTTAATCCAACCGTTAGGCATACTTTGTGTGTTCATGTATACATAGTTGTTGTTAAAAGAAATAGAGCCGTTAATAGATAAATCCATTTCCATTCTGTTGTCAGCAACATTAGCAGGGTTAAAATCGATACCTAATGCTCCAGCATAATTTCCTTGAGACAAGCCTAAGTAATCTTGAGCATTTATATTTAATCCAAAAAGGATTATACTTAGTATAAAAATATTTTTCATGATAAATTTAATTGGATTCTTAAAGTTCAAAGTTAAATATTTAGAATATATAAAAAAAGATAACTTATTTTAAGTTATGTGATTACACAAATTATAAATTTTTGATGTCAAACTATCTATTAGTTTATTTTTTATCCAATTTTGTTTTATTCCAAGCTAAAACTTTGACACCTTCTGAATATTGAGTTTTATTGGGTTTTTTCTGAATTAAGTCTTTAAATCTTGGATATTTTAATTCCAAATTAATGATGTTTAATCCATTAACTGGCCATTCTAAATGATGAATTTCAAATTCGTTAATGTGTTTTTTAGAGTCTTGATATAATGCATATCTTTCTGTAAGCCAATGATCTATTTCTTGCTTTATAATAGTTTGATTTTCAATATTAAATTCAATTGATAATTGATCGTTAAATTTAGGATTGATAGATTGAAATGAATTTTCACTTCTTTTAATTTTTGAATAACGGTAGGGAAGTTCTGAAAGTGATTTTGCAATTTGACATGAAATTTTCTTTCCTCCTTCAATACTTAAAAAATAAACCCCAGTTTTATTCTTTGATTTAACATAGGTTCTGATATTAATTTCATCAAAATTAGAAATCGGAGAAAATGGAGGTAAAAATCTTGGCCTAATTTTCTCCATTGTAAATGCTACTAGTGAAACCCATGGCTTTCCATTAAATAAATCAATTTCTATTTCGTCTGGAACAAAAGGTTTTAGTTGTTCTATTTCAACCTCCCAATGAAGAAAAATAGCTCTATTCCATTCCTGGTAATAACTCCATTTATGAGATGGTATTTCCCATGGTCGGTGACCTTTGCTTTTTAAAATTGAATCAATTGACAAATTATGTTAATGTTTAATAAACTTTTTTTGTAGTGTTTGATTTTTTGAGGTGAGTTGAATAACATATGATCCCTTGTTTAGCTCTTTTAAAGAGATAACTATATTGTTAGAATCAATATATTCCTTTGTAACTTTTTTTATTCCATCCAGTGAGTAGATATCTACTCTTATTTTGGAATGAGTATAAGTATCTGAAACTACGCATTTTAAAGAATTTTTTGCTGGATTTGGATAAACGAGTAACAAATCGTTTTCAGGTATATACTTTCTAATTGTTGCAGTACTGTTGCCAAATGGAATCGTCTGACACGAAAGTAATTGATCAAATTCATCCTTTATGCACATTCGAAGAGAATCAGTGTTAAAGAATTCTAACGTCCCATATGTGTCGCTAAAATTGATGTTGTTTATACCATTTCCTCCACCATTCCATAATACAGTTTCTACAAAATTAGGTATCCCAATATCTAGGGCGATGGAGTCAATAGTGTAGTTTAAAACACCTTCATTTCCTGCTGCCCATCCACTTGCTGAAAGTTCAGGTATTCCAGAATTTGTACCATCATCCATCATGGAACTATGAGTGTCACCCGAAAGCATAATTACATTTTCAATGTTTTGGTCGTTTATAGTGTTTAGTAAATCATCCATGTCTTCTGGGTAGCCTGCCCACATGTAAGCTAAATCTGCAGCAAACTTTATAAGTTCTTTATTATCAGATTGTTTGTTTATGAGTATGGGTAATAATGTTGTAAACTGCTTGTTAAAAACTACACTGCTGCATATTACCTTCCAGTCTGCATTTGATGATGATAACCCATTTAAAAGCCAATTTTTTTGTGTTTCTCCCAATGTGCTATGACCAGGTGGAGGATTAAATGAGTAGGTTAGCGTGGTGCTATCAAAAATAAATACCTCATGAATAGGATCTTTAGATAGCCTGGTGTCAAGAACAAAAAACTCAATATTTCCTAATTTAAAAGAATGATGAATTGCCGATGTATCTGTTTGAGGATATCCTGGAAAATTATTAAAGTAACCTTCAATTGCACCCGTTCTAATTCCGTTTGGCATTGATGGGTCATCAAGAATAAAATATGGGTTTCCTAAGGAATCATTTGCAGTATTTATTGTTGGATAGGTCCATCCTGCACTATTGTTTTGAGAATAATCATCGTCATATATGTAGTCGATAGGAAGGTTAGGCATAATGTAATTAAGCATGTTGTAATCTTGGTAGCGTAGAGCAAAGGATTCAGCAACAAGAGAGTCATTTAAATTGTAATCCCAACCAAAAGCAGTTGAAGGGTAGTTCCAATCGCCTAAATGCAAAAC
>JBELEU010000214.1:0-3265 GCA_042093455.1 Crocinitomicaceae bacterium
GTTGCATGTTTAGAGATCCAAACAATGCATTATTACCAAACTGGAAACACATTCCTGTTGGATATCATGGTAGATCCTCTTCAATAATTGTTTCAGGTGAGCCTGTAACCCGACCAAAAGGTCAACAAAAATTAGATGATCAAGAAAACCCAATCTTTGGACCATGCAAACTATTGGACTTTGAGTTAGAAATGGGGTTCATCACTTTTGAGGGAAAACCTTTGGGTGAAACTATCTCAACAGAAGAAGCAGATGACTATATTTTCGGAATGTGTCTTTTTAACGACTGGTCAGCTAGAGATATTCAAAAATGGGAATACGTTCCTTTAGGACCCTTTTTAGCTAAAAACTTTGCAAGTTCAATGTCTCCATGGATTGTTACAACTGATGCTCTTGAACCTTTTAGAATACCAGGACCCAAACAAGAACCAAAAGTACTACCATATCTTGATTACAAAGGGGATAAGCATTTGGATATCAATTTAGAAGTAGCCATCAAAGCTCCAAATTCAGATGAAAAAATAGTTTCAAACAGTAATTACAAGCACATGTATTGGAATATGAATCAACAATTAGCTCATCATTCAATAAATGGTTGTGACATTCACTGTGGCGACTTATTAGCTTCAGGAACCATTTCAGGACCTAAAGAAGGTTCATATGGTTCAATGCTAGAAATATCATGGAAAGGAACTAAGCCTGTAGATATGCCTGATGGTTCACAAAGAAGGTTTATTAATGACGGGGACCAAGTAATAATGAGAGGATTCTCTAAAAAAAATGGAGTTAGAGTTGGTTTTGGTGAAGTAAAAAGCGAAATTTTACCTTCAAAGTAACTAATTATTAAATGCTAGACGAAGAACAAGAAAATAAAATCATTCTTAATGCCTACAGAGGCGTTCTTCGATCAATGAAAGTTGAAAGGTCAAAAGAAGACACCAAATTAATTAGAAAATCTTTTAATGTTGCACTAAATGCGCACAAGGAAATGCGCAGAAAATCGGGAGAACCATACATTCTTCACCCTCTTGCTGTTGCAAGAATTTGTGCTGAAGAAATTGGTTTAGGACCAACATCAATTGCTTGTGCTTTCCTACATGATACTGTTGAGGATACAACAATTACATTAGAAGATATAGATAAGCTATTTGGGAATAAAGTTCAAAGAATAATTAATGGCCTAACTAAAATGTCAGGCACTTTCGACTTTACTAGCTCTTCACAAGCAGAGAATTTCAGGAAAATGTTTTTAACAATTCCTGAAGATGTTAGAGTGATTTTAATAAAACTAGCCGACAGACTGCATAACATGCGAACACTTGATTCCATGAGAGAAGATAAAAGGCTGAAAATTGCTTCTGAAACTTCTTATTTATATGCACCATTAGCTCACAGACTAGGTCTTTATTCTATCAAAACAGAACTTGAAGATTTGTCTTTTAAATTCATGAATAGAGACGTCTATAATGACATAACTTCTAAATTAAAAAAGACAAAAGCTGTTAGAGAACGATTCATTCAAAAGTTTTGTAATCCCATTAAAAAAGAACTTGACAAACAAGGCTTTAAATATGTAATGAAAGGCAGAACAAAAGCTGTTCCTTCAATTCAAAAGAAAATAAACAATAAAGGTGTTGATTTTGAAGAAATTTTTGATGTATTTGCAATTAGAATAATAATTGATTCTAAAGTAGAAAATGAAAAATCTGATTGTTGGAAAGCTTATTCTTTAGTAACCGATTTTTACATTCCTAATCCTGAAAGATTAAGAGATTGGATATCCTATCCAAAACAAAATGGTTACGAATCTTTGCATACTACAGTAATGAGCCCTACAGGGAAATGGGTTGAGGTTCAAATTCGCTCCAAAAGAATGGATGATATTGCTGAAAAAGGTCTTGCAGCTCATTGGAAATATAAAGAAGCTGGTAACAATATAAAGGAATCAGGATTTGATAAATGGATTTCTGAAATTCGAGAGTTAATTGAAAATAAAGAAACCAACACTTTTGACTTCCTTGATGACTTTAAATCTAATTTATACAGCGATGAAATTTACCTTTTCACGCCAAAAGGAGATTTATTTACACTTCCAGTTAAAGCAACTGCACTAGATTTTGCATTTTCAGTCCATTCCGATGTTGGTGCAAGTTGTATAGGAGCAAAAGTAAATAGTAAATTAGTTCCAATTAGTCATGTCCTAAAAAGTGGTGATCAAATAGAAATTCTAACTTCATCAAAACAAGCACCAAAAGAAGCCTGGTTAGATTTTGTAATAACATCTAAAGCAAAATCAAAAATTAAGCAGACTTTAAAAGAACAAAAAAATAAAATCACATTAGTTGGTAAAGAAATATTACAACGTAAACTAATAAACCTAAAAGTTGAATTTAACGAGCAAAATTTAAAAGAAATTTTAAAGCTTTATAATTTAAAAGAGCATACTGAACTTTACTTTCAAATCGCTAACGGAAAAATTGATCTTTCTAAAATAAAAGCGATTATTATTAAAGGAGGTCAACTGTATTCAGGATCAATAACAAAAACAATAAAAAACTCATTTGAATCATTGATCAAAAAAGTCACAAAGACTGATCATGATATTTTCATAGGAGAAGGGGCTGACCCGGGACTAGATTATAAACTTTCACCTTGTTGTAACCCTCTACCAGGCGACTCAGTTTTTGGATTTATTACTATCAATGATGGAATTAAGATTCACAGAAACAACTGCCCTAATGCAAAACAGCTCAGAGCCAATTACTCTTACAGGATTTTAACTGCACAATGGAAAAGCAATCAGGGTGATGCATTTATTACAGGTTTGAAATTTACTGGATTTGACAATGTAGGCCTTTTAAAAGAAGTTACAATTATCATTTCTGAACTTGAAAAAGTAAATATGAAATCTATTAATTTTGATTCTAAAGATGGTGTGTTTGAAGGTTCTATCATGTGTTATGTATATGATAAAAGTCATTTAGAAAATCTGATTCAAAAACTAAAGAACATTGATGGCATTGAAAAAGTGCTAAGAATGGAATAACTAATCGTTAAAATTCTATTTTTGTAAAATTATAAAATCTCAATGAAATTATGGACGTAATGAATGATACTCAAGTTAGAGTCAGAGAGATATTTTCAGAGTACCTCTCTGAGAAGGGCCATAGAAAAACTCCGGAGAGATTTGCTATACTAGTAGAAGTTTACCAAATAGTAGGTCATTTTGATATTGAAGACTTGTATATCAAAATGAAAAATAAAA
>JBELEU010000215.1:0-3243 GCA_042093455.1 Crocinitomicaceae bacterium
GTCGTTTTTATTTCTGGAGTATTTTTTGGAGGAATTTATTTTGGTATTAAATTATTCAAATGGAATATGAAAGACCAAAGAGAAAAAGCTGAAAGAAATAAAAAATTAAAAGCTAAGAATAAAACTACCTAATTATGTTTGGAAACAAAAATATGGAAGAAATGATGTCTCAACTTCAAAACATGCAAGGTGCAGTTGAAGACTCAAAAAAAAGATTAGAAACAATTTACGTAAAAGGTGATGCTTTAGAAGGGAAAATAAGATTCATTTTAGATGGAAATAGAAACCTTAAAGAACTTAACATTGATGATCATATCTTTAAATTAGAAAATAAAGATGAATTAATAAATGAAATGATAAGTGCTTTCAACAAAGCAATTGAGAATGCCAATCATGTTAATGAAAATGAATTAAAAAGTACTGCCTTCAATATGTTTCCTGGAATGGGAAAATAAACTACAGGCTATTCAACATTAATATTGACAAACCTATTATCAAACTTCCACTTAAAATTCCAGTCACATGTTGAAATTTGGTTTTATACTGAATACTCATCGGGACTAAGACAAACAAGGAAATAAAGACCATTATTCCACTTACGAAAGACATAATAGAGGCTTCAACAAATGGATCAAGACCATCTTTGATCAAAAAGTAACAAAAAAGTGCACCGATTGGCTCAGTCACACCACTTAGTGCAGTGTATAAAACTGCCTTTTTCTTACTTCCTGTTGCATGATAAATTGGAACAGAAATTGACATTCCTTCAGGAATATTATGCAGTGCAATGGCTATTGCAATAGCAAGACCTGAAAATAAATTTGTATAGCACTCCATGAAAGTAATTATTCCCTCCGGAAAATTATGAAATGCGAGTGACAAAGCAATTAATAAACCAGACCTATAAATCTTTCTTTTAGTTGTGAAGTTTTTTCCTATTTGATCGTTAATCTTCTGATCAGGCAATAATTTCTCGATGAATACAGCTATTAAACAACCAATTAAAAAGAATAATATTAAGTTGACATAGTTATTGGTAATGAAAAAATCAACTGAGTTTTGACTTTCTTTAAACATTAAAATTGAATTCGGAAGAATTTCAACAAATGATACATACAGCATAACTCCAGCAGCAAAAGACATGCTAAAAGACAACCAACCTGTTTTTAAAGATTTTTTAAAAAAAACTACAAAACTTCCAATAACAGTAGATAAACCAGCAAGTAATGTTATTGAAAAAGCAAAAAGAAAAGAATTATCCAAAATATTAATTTTTAGATTTGAAACTAAATTGGTTTGGTTTAACAAGTTCTGTTTTAACAGCATACATAACAATGCCAACGGTATTATTCACACCAAGCTTTCTCATTATATTTTTTCGATGTGTATTCACTGTATGATTACTGATGTATAAAACCGCTGCAATTTGAGAATTAGTATAGCCCTCAGCAATAAATTGAATTATTTGATTTTCTCTTTCACTTAAATTGGTTGAACTTGGATTTAAAGACCCAAAATCTACTTTATGAACATCTACATTTTCAATTCGCATCTGCTCAACAATATCAGAGCAAAAAAACTTTTCACCTTTAAAAGTAGCTTTAACTGAATCAATTATTTCATTAGCAGAACATTCTTTTTTAATATGACTTTCAATTCCTGCTTTTACAGCTTGAACAACAGTTTGAGCATTGATATAATGGGTAATTGCAACGATTTTTAAGGATGGATTTTGGCACTTTACATCAACAATATCATCTAGTGAAAAAACTTTTGTGGTATAATCAACTATTAAAAGTGAATTGGGATTTGATTTAACTGAGGATTTCAAATCTTTGACTGTTAAAACAGATTCAACATCCAAATATTCAGAGTGTTTCAAAATAGATTTAAGCCCTCTTATTACAAGTTCTGAACTATCTGCTATAAGGATTGAATTTCTCAAGTACTATCTAGAATGATTATAAATAATGATTTAACAAATATATAATTCTAAATGGAAATAAGAAATATTGTTTGTTTACTTTTATTATATGTATAGCAAAGAATTTGTTAAGGAAACTAAAACTTTATTTTACACAAGTTTTGGAGTATTTATGAGAAAACATAAATCTTTGGATTCAAAAAAAATAAAATGGGTAAACTACCCTACCTACGTAAAGGGTGTTTTTTTAAGAATTCATGCTGATACTAAAGTTGCAAGAGTACAAATTGATTTTCAGCAAAAAGATCCAGAAATAAGAAGTTTATTTTTTGAACAATTTAAAGAACTCAAGAATATATTCCATAAAACATTAAATGAGGAATGGGTATGGGAAGAAGGTTACACTTCAGAACTTGGAATTGAATGGAGCCGAGTATACATTGAAATTCAAAATGTTAATATTTACAACAAAGAAAACTGGAAAGAAATTTTTGAATTTTATGAAAGTAAACTAATTAAATTTGATGAGTTTTGGAATGAATTCAAAGAACTATTTAAACAACTAGAAGATTAATCAGTTTTTAAAAGTTCATTGATTTTATTTATTAAACCCTCATTCACAACTTCGTCTCCATTTGAATTATACACCATCGGTCTAGATGAATTTGCATCAACAATATTGCTTTTTTGATCTAGTAAAATAAACCTTGGGATTCCTTTGATTAAATAATCTTTTACTATGCTTGATTTCCATGCATTATCAGCCATTAATTGAATGCCCCCCATTTTTTTATCTTCAATCATTGATATCCATTTGTCTTCATCTTTAGGGTTATCTATAGATATGCTTACAAATTCTATATTTTGATCGTGAAATTTTTGTTCCAGCTTAGCTAAATATGGTATTTGTGCTTTGCATGGCCCGCACCAAGTAGCCCATATATCAATATAAACCAGCTTGCCTTTTAAATCTTCAAGAGAAGTAGTTTTACCATTGTAGTTTTTATATTCAAATGATGGTGATGGGTTACCTTCAGAAAGAGATTTAATTTTATTGTAGTTTTCAGTGTAAGTTTGGATTAAAATAGAATCTTTTGAAATTAAGTTTAAAGCATTAAAATAACTATCAATATTTTCAGTTCTAAAGCTTATGTACCGTGACATGGTATTAAGAATACTCTTTTTAATTGACTGACTAGGAAGTTTATTAAACTCTTCGACAAATAAATTGTTCTGAGCAACTAAACCACATCTAAAAAATGAATTAACAACAGATCTGTAGCTCCTATTTGAAACAAACAATGAAGTGTCAGAAAGAT
>JBELEU010000216.1:0-3205 GCA_042093455.1 Crocinitomicaceae bacterium
TGTAAATCATCCAGATGTAACAAATGCTTCAAGAGCAATTAAGCCAAAAGAAAAGCCGATGATTCTTTTGATAAAATGTTAAGTCACAGTTCTGAAAACAAATATCAATCCCCTTATCTTATGGATAAAAACCACAAGCTAGCAGATGCTTTTGGAGCTAGCACAACACCACATGTTTTCCTATTAAACCAATCCTTAAAATTAGTTTACAAAGGAGCTATTGATGACAACGTAAGCTCAAAAAAAGAAGTTAAGTCAAAATGGGCAATTGATGCCATAACTTCATTGGGTAAGAATGAAAAGATAATCAACACATCAACAAGAAATTCTGGATGTAGTATTAAAAGAATTTAATTATTATTTTTTAATAATTATTTTGCATTTTTGCAGGCAGAAATTTATATAAAATGCCACAACTATCTTCTAAATCAATAGCAATGCCAGAATCTCCAATAAGGAAACTTGTTCCTTATGCAGAGGCAGCGAAAAAAACAGGAAAAACTGTATATCACTTAAATATTGGCCAGCCTGATATTGAAACACCTAAAGAGGTAATGAATAAGTTAAAAAACCTTGATTTAGAAGTGATTGAATACAGCCACAGTGCTGGCTTTTTATCGTACAGAGAAGGATTGGCTAAATATTATAAAAACATTGGAATAGAACTTGATTCCAACAAAGAAATCATGATTACAACTGGTGGATCAGAAGCTCTTATTTTTGCCTTCCAATGCTGTTTTGAACCAGGTGACGAAATTATTATACCAGAACCATTTTATGCAAATTACAATGGATTTGCAACTACTTGCGGAATTAAAGTAGTACCAGTTACAGCCTCAATTGACAATGGATTTGCATTGCCACCAATTGAAGAATTCAAAAAGAAAATAACCCCAAAAACAAAAGGGATTCTTATTTGTAACCCTGGAAATCCTACTGGATATTTGTACTCTAAAGAAGAACTTCAATCTTTAAAAGAAATTATAACTAAAAACGATATTTTCTTATTCGCAGATGAAGTATACAGAGAGTTTTGTTACGATGGTGCAAACCACTTTTCAGCTCTTGAACTAAAAGGAATCGAAGAGAATGTTGTTTTAGTTGACTCCGTATCTAAAAGATACTCAATGTGTGGTGCAAGAGTTGGTGCATTAATTAGTAAGAACCATACTTTTATGGATATGGCACTAAAATTTGGCCAAGCAAGGCTTAGCCCTCCTACTCTCGGACAAATAGCTGGTGAAGAAGCATTAAACACACCTCAAAGTTATTTTGACAGTGTAAGTAAAGAGTATGTAGGAAGACGAAATATCATGGTTGATGGATTAAATAAAATTGACGGTGTAATTTGCCCAAAACCTCAGGGTGCTTTTTACGCAATTGCACAACTACCTATCGATGATGCAGATCGTTTTTGCCAATGGCTTTTAGAAGATTTCAGTCATAACAATCAAACAGTGATGCTAGCTCCTGCTTCTGGATTTTACTCCAGCAATTCTATTAAAAATCAAGTACGAATTGCCTATGTACTCAAGCAAGAAGATTTAATCAATTCTGTTACTTGTATTGAAAAAGCACTAGAAGAATACCCTGGAAGGACCAATTAATTTTACAAATCTTCCAATATTTACAACAAAGTGATTTCTTTTATTTAAATTTAAGAGGTTTTACATCACTTAAATCAATGCTATATAAATATTCAAATAAACTATTTCTAGTACTCTTCATTTACCTATCATTTTCTACTACATGTAAAAAGTTAGAAAACTATGAAGGAAATAATATTGAATTTAAAGAAACAACATTTGAAATAGAAGATCAAATAACTTATGTCATACCAAATTCTGAATTAGATTTTTCTCAAGTTACTATTGGCGGAACCAACTACAACCTGTTAAGTTTTGCTAATTGTATGGATTTGAAAGTGCCATCTCTTTTAACTTTTGGTTTAGGCGAAATTGCTTTCACGCTAGATTACGCAGCTTTTCTTCCAACAACTAATCCAAACCCATTAGCAGATTTAGCGCACGACATACACCCTAAATCTATAGAACTTGAGCTAACCAACATTACTGACTGTGATTTAAGTATGCTTGAAGAAGTAACATTATACTTAGTCATGGATGACGTTACAGGGTCAGTAAGCGATTTCACAATGCAAGATCCAGCAAATCCTCAAGAAAGTCACAACGCTGTTAAATTAGGTCAATATTTGAATATTCCTGAAAGTGTTGGGTCAAAATTGAATCTCGTTGTAAATGAAGATGCTGTTTTAGATCAGTTCATTCATGCAGGAACTTTTCAGACCTACATGAGCATAGAGTTTGACAAGGCATTTACTGCTGATGAAGCAATCATAAAATCATCCATGAAGTTTGAAGTAACTTTAAACAACGAAGAGTAATTTATCTTAATATTATTTCAGTAGCACCCATACCAAACTCTTGATAAGATGCATCATAATATTCTAAATTTTGATGGTAATAATCCAACTCTTTTCTTATTTCATTTCTTAGAACACCTTCCCCAACACCATGAATCACAACAATTTTTCTGTGCTGTTTATTGATTGAGGCATTCAAAAACCTCCTAAAACGCACCATCTGTATATTCAATATCTCAGCATTTCCCATTCCCCTATGAGAGTCTATTAAATTTTCAATATGTAAATCTATGATATCTCTATCCTTTTGGCCGTAATCATCTAAATGCTTGAATTTTCGTTTTAAACGAGAGTCTTGTTTAGACAAATCATCTGCATTTGCTTTTGCAGAAACTTCTTTATCAAATTTCAGGTTGTCCGTTTTATAGTCAGAAGGGCTATTTGATGTTACCAACTCAGAAATAGGAAAAATTTCTTCAAAACCGTGTTCGTTTTCTACTTCAATTTTATCACCACCAAGTATTCTTAATACCTTACCAGAACCTGTAGCATTCAAAAATTTTACTAAATCACCTACCTTGAATTGCATACTTAACTTGTTAATTTACCATACAAATCATAGTGATCAGCTTTGGTAATTTCAACAGTAACAAAATCACCAATACGGCAATAAACGTTTTCGTCTTTTTTAATCAACACTTCATTATCTACTTCAGGAGAATCAAATTCTGATCTTCCAATAAGTAGTCACCTTCAGCTTTATCAATCAGCACCTTATAAACCTGACCTATTTTTTGTTGATTCAACTCATACGAAATACCA
>JBELEU010000217.1:0-3201 GCA_042093455.1 Crocinitomicaceae bacterium
TTAAGTTTGAAGATGGAGTCCATTGATAAGTGTATATACCAGATGGATTTGGAGTAGTATTGAACTGAACATTAGAATTTAAACATGTTCCGGTTGATGATTGTACTGAGTAATAGGTGAAATCAGGAACTACTGTAACTTCTACAGTATCTGTATTGGTACACCCTCCTGAAAGATTACTAGTAACTTCATATACTGTAGTAAATGCAGGGTTTGCAATTGGGTTAGAGCAATTATTGCATGAAAAGTTAGAACCAATATTTATTGGATCTCCAGATATTACAGACCAATTAAAATTTGAACCTCCTGTGGAAACCAATTGAGTACCAACACCTTGACACATAGTTACATCTTGACCAGCATAAGTACTTGAGATAACTGTTACACCCACTGCTGCAGATGATATTCCAACAATTGGGCAAGCATTATCATTGACATCAAAGCTAATAGTTGAAAAAGGATTAGAGCCAGGCAAAACATCAAAACAAACCGTTGCAGAAGCAGGTGAAAAATAGGTGTTTTGTGTTATGGTTCCACCGGGGAAAAGTTGTGCAATATTAGAATTTATATAAACCGAATCAACAGTTCCATTGGCAGAAACTGCACCTGTAAAGACAATATCAAAACAAACATTATCTCCCTCACAGGCTTGAATTGAATACGGGCCTGAAAGTACAGCTGTGCTGGTAAAATTACTCAAACCACCAGGTGGTGGAACAGGGTTGTTATTACCACAACCTGCAACATTAACAATCTCAAATTGGAAATCCTGAATAATACTTCCAACTAAATTACCATTTGCATCAAACTCTTCAATTAAAACAGCTACAACAAAGTTACCAACCATATTTGGAGTAAAAGTAATTTCACCTGTTGAAGGATCTATATTGATACCATTTATTGGTGTCGTTCCACTATAACCAGCTTGATATGGAGCAGATGAACCAGGTCCAGTTAATGCATTTATTAAAGAATAAACTAAAGAGTCTCCATCAGGCTCGTATACACCAAAATTGTAGACTACAGGTTGATTTACACAGTAATAAGGAATTGGTTGTGATGTTATTTGAGGAGATGTATTAGTAGGAGCTGTATTGCTGTTAAGAACAGATTCCCAATAATAATCACTACTTGTTCCGGTCAAATTATTTGACGAATTTCTACAACATGAGCTGTAAGCAAAAACCCAACTATCACATGGCCCAGGTAATGTTATGGTATCTTGCCATACATGCATATATACACCAGGAAGTGTTCCACCGTTACACTCACTTGCTGGTAATGAAGCACTACATAATTGAGAAACTTCTTGTTGAAAAATAATATTTGGTAAACTAATGGTAGAAGAAAAACTTAATCCACAATTATTAGTAACATCAATGGTCTCCGGCAAATTACTTGTAAAAGCAGTACCACAATCTTCAAAAAGTGTTAATGTTATTACAAAAGTATTGGGACCTATATTTTGATAGGTTATATTTCCACCAGGAACATGAGAAGCCTTCGAAGTTAATGGAGCTAAAACTAATACGGCTAATAAAAATTTTAATAGTCTTTGATAGAGCATAAAAGATAAAATTAAACTAATTGTTATACAATACAAACGCCCTATTAATATTTAGGTTGCTTTATCAATGAATTTATTTTTTAGAATTATCTTCTTTAGCCAACTTTTTACCTATAAAAGTACCTTCTATTATCTGTTGTTGAAAATCTTTCATACCTCCAGGACTATGAGGAACAAGTACTGTATTGTTGTTTTCATTGGCTCCAATAGCTGTTAAAGTATCAAAATATTGCGTCATAAGAACAAACTGCATAATTTCTTGAGGATCAACTTCTTGTAAAGCCTTTTGAAAATCTTCAACCGATTCTTTAAAACCTCTAACAATTTCTAAACGCTGTTGTGCAATTCCTTCTCCAGAAAGCCTTTTACTATCAGCTTCCGCTTCGGCTCTTTTAACGATTCTAATTTTTTCAGCTTCTGCTTCTTGAACAGCAGCTTCCTTGTCTCTAGTAGCAGCATTAATTTTATTCATAGAATCTTTGACTCGCTCATCAGGATTGATATCGGTAATCAAAGTCTTCACAATTTTATATCCATACTTAACCATTTGAGATGAAATATTATCTCTAACCGCAAGGGCGATATCATCTTTTTTACTAAAAACATCATCCAGACCAAGCTTAGGAACTTCAGCTCTAACCTCATCAAAAATGTAAGAGGCTATCTGTCCATGTGGATCTTCTAGTTCGTAAAAAGCTTCATAAACTTTATCATTAATAATTCTGTACTGAACTGAAATTTTAAGGTTTACAAAAACATCATCTAATGTTTTTGTTTCGACATCCACATCTAATTGTTGGATTCTTAAATTTTCTTTAGAAGCAACTGATTCAATAAATGGAATTTTCAATTTAAAACCTGGGGTTGAAATTCTATTGAACTTACCTAAACGCTGAATAACCCATGAAGATCTTTCTGGAATTATCATTACAGAAGTAAAAATAATAACAAGAACAAAAATAATTGGGATTGCAAATGGGAGGTAAACGAAAGAATTCATATAAATTTAATTTAGAAATTAGAAGCTAGAGCATTATCATAAATATCTTTACAAAAACTGACATTTCCAAATGACTCTCCATCTATTACAAAATCATTAGCACTAACTTCTCCTAATTTTTCAGAAGGAACATTAAAGTCTTCAATAAAAGCTAAAAATTTAGCATTCATATCGCTTGATACTGTCACAACTACCCTTCCTTGAACTTCTCCAAAAAGAAAAGCATCTTTTCTGAATTGAGAATTTGTTTTTACATCAAAACCTAAATTTGCTGTCATGCCCATTTCAGCTAATGTTACGTATAGGCCACCATCTGCACAGTCATGAGCAGCATTGACCATAGACTTAGCAATGATTTGCTTTACTAATTCATGTAACTCATATTCTTCATCAAGATTAAAGTAAGGAGCTGTTGAAGCTTTAACTTTATGAAAATTATAAAGATATTCTGATGATGAAATATCATTTTTAGAATGCCCAAGTAAATAAATAGAATCACCAATGTTTTTAAAATTCATAGACATGGCCTTATCCACATCATCGACCAAACCAATCATACCGATTGTAGGTGTTGGGAAAACAGGTACTTCTTTACCATCAACAATTGACTGATTGTAAAAACTAACATTACCCC
>JBELEU010000218.1:0-3176 GCA_042093455.1 Crocinitomicaceae bacterium
GAATTAACTGTGGCATTATTCCATGAAAGCTCAATTGGAGAAAGACCTCCTGTGTAGGATATTCCGGAAATACTCCCATCCGATGACAAACAGTGCTCATCAATAATTGCGATTGAATTGGTGTCAATTACTATGTCTGGAACATCTATACAAAATTGATGAGTATTAAAGGCTCCCCCTGTTGAAGCAGTAAACCCCCAATAAACCATTGAATTGCCTCCAAATACATTATTTACAATGTCTCCAACGTAATTAAGTACCAAAACACTGTTGTAAAGTACAAGTAATGTATTGGTGCTACTGTTCCATACAATTCTCAAATCGTCATCTAAACAATCCTCTATCTCGCCTAAGTCATAGGGCCCTGCAACATTATTTGGCGAAGAGTGAATAACATCTCCATTCAAATTGATAGAAATATGATCATTAAATGGATCTCCATGAGTAGTATTTTGATACGTGTCAATAAAAACACCAATGGATGGTGTTATGCCTCCAAGCCCCATAAAGCCTCCAGCTGAACCAATGCTAGTATTTATTGGTTGAAGAGCAAAAGCCATACCATCAGCTCCCGTCCATTGACTATTGTTGTTGCATCCTAAATTAACTGTAAAACTATAATCAAAAGATTGGTTCAAATCAATTTGATTGATGTTCCAAACCGAACCTGATTTATTGGGAAGATTTTGGTTAAGTTGGTAGCATTTGCAGTCCAATACCGAAGCATCACCATTTACTTGGAATTGAGCATTTACATTTGTTGTTGCAAAAAAGATAAAAGCTGCTGCAAAAAAACACCAATATTTATTGTAAAATCTAAACATCACTACAAAACTAATAAAATTGTGTGTTTTTTAGAATTTAAATACCAAGCTCTAGATTGTAAATTATTAATCTATTGACCTCAAAATATAATCAATTACATACATTTGTTGGTCTTAATTTTTTTTGAATGAAAATCGCATTAATTGGTTATGGTAAAATGGGCAAAATGATTGAAGAGGTTTCTCTTGATCGTAACCACGCTATTTATACAATTATTGATGCAAAAGATTGGGATGTAAATCAGTTAAATAATGTAGATGTAGCTATTGATTTTTCTGTTCCAGAAAGTGCTACTAGTAATATATTCAAATGTTTAGAAAGCAATACTCCAGTTGTTGTTGGAACAACAGGTTGGTATAGCAATTGGCAAGACGTAGAAAAGGAAGTGGAATTAAAAAATGGAGCAATATTAACTGCCACAAATTTTTCAATAGGTGTTAACATTTTTTATGAAATAAATAAGAAATTGGCCACGTTAATGAATGGTCAAAATAATTATAAAGCACATATTATCGAAAAACATCACATCCATAAATTAGATTCGCCAAGTGGTACAGCTATTTCTATTGCTGAACAAATGATTCAAAACATTGATGCATACAGTACTTGGAAAGAATCTAACGTGATTGATGAATCGACATTACAGATTACTTCAGAGAGAAAGAAAGAGATTCCAGGAACTCATGAAGTATCTTATAAAAGTGATATAGATGAAATTAAAATTATTCATGAAGCAAAAAACAGAAAAGGATTTGCTTTAGGCGCAGTAATTGCTGCAGAATTCCTTTTTAATAAAAAAGGAATTTATACTATGAATGATGTATTAAAACTTTAAAATGATAGCACAGATATTATTATACTCAATGATCCTTATTTATGTAGGATCTTTATGGAAAATTTTTGAGAGAGTTGGAAGAAAAAAGTGGGAAGGTTTTATTCCTGTATACAACGTTTACGTTTGGTTAAAAATCATCAATAAACCATGGTGGTGGATCTTCTTTTTTATAATTCCATTTGTAAATTTAGTCGTTGCTATAGGTTGTAATGTTGAAACGGCAAGGTTGTTTGGAAGATATTCTGTGAAAGATACGTTGTTGATGGTGTTGTTGCCCTGGTATTACATTCCATACTTAGCCTTTAACAAAAGTTTAGTTTTAGAGAAAGAAACCGATTGGACTAAAAAAGAAGATAGAGAAAAGCGTTTTTTACACGATCATCTTACTTTGTTTTTTATTGCCCCTTTTGTTGGTCACGCATTGTATGTTGTTTTTAGGGTTTTAGGATCTAAAGATAAAGCCAACAAAAAAACAATGACTTGCGAATGGACCAATGCATTGGGTTTCGCAATAGTAGCTGCATCAATCATTCGATCCTTGTTTTTTGAAGCATTTACCATTCCTACAGGTTCCATGGAAAAAACAATGAGAGTAGGAGATTACCTTTTTGTAAATAAAATGAAATACGGAGCTAAGTTGCCACAAACACCAATTTCAATACCATTTGTGCACAATAGAATTCCGGGTACTTTTATTCCCTCTTTTGTAGAGTGGTTTAAAATGGATTATTCTAGATTACCTGGTTATGGTAGTATTAAGAGAGGAGATATAATGGTTTTTAACTGGCCAGTTGGTGATTCTGTAATTGTACACGATGGTGTAATTGCTCACGATTATTATGCCATTTTAAGAAATGAAGCTTATTTAAATTGTGCAAGAGATTTAATGGCCATCAACAATAATGGAATAAACTTGCCAGCAGAAAAATACGAGAAATTTAGAAACGAGTACATGAATAGCACTCGCTCTAATTTGATTCAAGGAGGAGGACTTTCTCAATCACCAGCAGGACCGATTGATAAAACCGGTGGTATAGCGACACTTCCTATTGATAAGAAAGAAAATTACATTAAAAGGTGCGTTGGTGTAGGAGGTGACACACTGGAGGTTATTAACAATACAATACACATCAATGGTATTCCAGAACAAAGGGGTGATGAGGTAGTTTTTACCTATGATTTTTATTTCAAACCTGGATATGGTATTCCTCACGATCAAGTAGCTGAAAGATTTGAAATTTACAGAGATCAACATCTTCCATATTTCACCGAAGATGGAAGAACTCAATGGAATAATCCAAAAAAGAAAATTATTCTTGTTGCAGATACTTCCTTTAATGAAGATTCGTTGCCAAACCTTAAAGAAGTTTTAGTGAACTATAATCATGAAAGAATTACTTGTTCTCCTATGACTTACGAAATCCTTAAAAGATATCCCGGTTTGGATAGTTCTAATCAAGAAATTCAACAAAAAGGATTTGATTATAGTGTATATGGTCAGTTTTGCCCAGATCGG
>JBELEU010000219.1:0-3171 GCA_042093455.1 Crocinitomicaceae bacterium
TCTTTCCACTGTGCAATCCAACCGGGAAGTCTTCCTAAAGCAAACATCACAGTGAACATTTCAGTTGGTATTCCTAGAGCTCTGTAAATAATACCTGAGTAAAAATCAACGTTAGGATACAAACCTCTTGCTTGAAAATATTCATCATTTAATGCAACTTCTTCAAGTTTTTTAGCAATATCTAAAACAGGATCAACTACACCTAATTTAGACAATACATCGTCAGCTGCCTTTTTTATAATTTTTGCTCTAGGGTCAAAGTTTTTATATACTCTGTGTCCAAAACCCATTAATCTAAAAGAATCATCTTTGTCTTTAGCTTTGGCAATCCATTTTTCTAAGTCTCCTCCATCGTTTATAATGGTTTCAAGCATTTCAATAACAGCTTGGTTAGCACCACCATGTAGCGGCCCCCAAAGTGCAGAAACTCCTGCAGAAATGGATGCATATAAATTTGCTTGAGAAGAACCAACAACACGAACGGTTGAAGCTGAACAATTTTGTTCATGATCAGCATGTAGTATTAAAAGCTTATTTAGCGCACTTGTAATTACTGGATCTGGTTCATAATCAAATGTTGGCATAGCAAACATCATGTGTAAGAAGTTTTCACAGTAATCGTACTTGTTATTTGGATAAATAGCCGGGTGTCTCATTGCATTTTTATATGCCCAAGCAGCTAATGTTGGAATTTTTGCTAATAATCTATGAATTGTTAAATCAATTGCTTTATCATCTCTATTAGGATCCAAAGATTCAGGATAAAATGTAGAAAGAGTGCATAGGGATGCTGCCATTATCCCCATAGGATGGGCCTTTGCTGGGTATGCTTCAAAAAACATTCTCATGTCTTCATGAACAAGGGTATGAGTAGTTATATTGTCTTTAAAGTCTTGATATTCTACCTTGTTTGGTAAATGACCATAAATCAAAAGATATGAAACCTCTAAAAATTCAGCTTTTTCTGCCAATTGTTCAATAGGATAACCTCTATATCTCAAAATACCTTTTTCACCATCAAGAAATGTAATCGCACTTTTGGTTGATCCAGTGTTTTTAAAACCAGTATCAATGGTAATATAACCCGACTGGGCTCTCAATTTTGAAATATCAATTGCTTTTTCATTTTCAGCCCCTTCAATTACAGGCAGTTCGTAAGTTTTATCTCCTATAGATAGCTTAACAGTCTCGTTCATATTATTTAGTGTGATGATTAGTGAATTATAATATGCTAATATAACATAATTAGCGAATTATCAATCTTAAAAACAGGTTTGTTTACCTTAAAATTTTCCTTACAAAAGCAACTGTGAAATATGACATAAGAAACACACCAGTAAACCCTTGTATTGGAGCAATAACTTTGAAAAAACCTTGAGGAACACATTCTCCATATCCAATTGTGAAAAAGGTAATTGAACTAAAGTAAAGACTTTCAAAAAATTTAGCTTCTATAGATAACTCATTGGGAATGCATGAAATTAGGTTGGTGTCACCCATGAACAGAGTATATAAAATTGCAAATAGTAAGTTAACTACAAGAATACTAAATATTACTCTGAAGGGATTTGTTGCATATAAACCCATCCAATCAAATATGATTTTTTGAAATACATGTGAAGGGTAGTAAAGTACTCTTTTAAAAAAGTTCTCATTAGATAATGACTCAACTTGATTTTTTAATTCAAATCTTTTAAAATAGATATACGCTTTATCTTCATCCGTATATCTTCCTGTATCTCTAAATTCTTCTTTCAGTAATCGAAATTGTTCAGCCTTATCATGTAATGATGTTTTAGTTTGATTACATATTAAGTCCAATACATTGTTGTCGTCCCAAGAAATAAAAATATCACCCATATTCCTAACTCCTGATAAATTGAGTTTATTAAGTTTCATTTTTGATAAACCAGGATTAAAGTCAACAATGTTTTGTACAATAGACTGCTTGAGACTTATAGAATCACATGTGTTTACTCTAAAATCAATGTAACAATTAAGTAAACATTTAGAAACAGAAATTGAATGAACATCAGCTTTAAAAAAATCAATTTTTCCGTTATTAAATTCAGCTTCATCAAAATCCATGTACGCATTTCCTAAATGAAGTTCTCTAAAACTTGTGTTTCCACTACCAAATTTTGCTCTTCTAAAAACAATTTTTTGTTGTCCTTTTACTTCAATTTCTTGAAAATCTAAATCACCATTTCCAAAATCTACTCTTCTAAAGTCTATTTTACCTTCACCGAAATCTATTTTAGAAAAATTTATGTCTTGTCCATTGAATACACTTTTATCAAACGTGATATTCCCCTTACTAAATGTACTAAATCTAAAGTTTACATCTCCATTTCCGAAATGGATGTTTTTAAAATTGGTGAACCCATTACCAAAAAATGAATTTACAAAGCTAACATCTCCATTTTGAAATGTTGCATCTTCAAAATTAACATTACCATTATTGAATTTAACATATTGAAAATTACTATTTCCTTCACTGTAACTAGTATTTATAAATGAAACAGGAAAATCACCAAATTCAGAATTATAGAATGTTAAATTACCAGAGCCAAAATGTGTTCCTGAAAAATCTGTTTTATCACCGATAAATTGTGCATTTGAAAAATCTACTGATTTCTCGGATTCAAACAATGAAAATGAAGCTGTAAAATTTTTTAATTCGACTTTTTCCTCTTTTGGAATGTCATATTTAAACTTATATGCACTTAATGAAAAGTTTTTTATGTAGCAATTAGATATGTCTATTTCTGATCCTTTTTTAATGAGATCATATATTTTTTCAGTATCGAAAACACCATACTTTCTTCTTTCAATTAAATTATTGTTTGAGTCATTAAATGATATTTTTGCAGTACGGTCAAGAACTGTTCCGTCAGAAAGTTTAAATTCTTCTTTTAGAATTTTAATACTATAACTTTGTATGAATCTGTAAATTTTCATTAATCCCCCTAAAGATTACATTTCTTTACGGAAAAAGAAAACTTAATAGTGATAAATATACCTTTTATTTACTTGTTAAGTAAAAACTTATTAGCTGCATTTGTCCATGCAGTTGGACCACCGGCTAAATATCCTTGGTACCCCATTTTTCTTAAATTTACTTTATTACTGTCTGAAATTTCAGGTGTAACAAACCAAACAGTTGGGTAT
>JBELEU010000220.1:0-3111 GCA_042093455.1 Crocinitomicaceae bacterium
GGGTTTTGACGTTACTGATGAAGGATATTATGTATTAGGATATCAATCGGGTCAAGAAATTGGATTTGGACCATCAGGTTTTCAGCAGTTGATCAAAGGTCTTTTTTCCTGGATGACATTGGATGTGGTCAATGTTAGGATACTACGATTGATGTTTTGTTTGCTAAGCACTTTTTTATTGACATTAGGCTTAAGATACTATTTAGATAAAAAGTACAGCAATTTGCATATTTTTTCTGTTTTGGGAATAGGTGCGCTCTTGTCCTATACTTATGGCCCTCAAAGCTTGTCTTATAATTCGTTGATCGCTTCTTTTTTGCTAATGAGTTTTAGCTTGGTGTTGATAGGGTTAAATAAAAAAGGAAATTACTCAACCGTTAGTTTTTTGTTTTCTGGATTGTTGTTGGCGTTTGGTTTAATTGTCAAGTTTCCTGCTGTTTTGGTTTATTTAGTAGCCTTAGGTTTGTTTTTTGTTTCATATAAAAAATGGACTCATAAAAAGAAGTTTTATGCAATAGTTAAGCTTCTATTAGGTTTTGTTTTAGGCTTATTTTTATTTTCTGTCTTTTGTGTTTCTATTTTTGACTTTTATGATGATGTGTCAAAGGGTATTGCTTTTCTTTCGTCATCTGGATCAAATCATACATTACAATCTCTTTTTGGAAATGTAGGAGAGTTGTTGGTATTGGTTTTAACTTTTTTAGGTTCATTCTTTTTGCTGTTGATATTCAATAGGTTTTTAAAGAAAAGGATTAAGTCAAGTTCCAAAATTGATCTTTTTTTAATTTTTCTTTTTTTAGCAATAGTTGTCTTTTTTTGTTTTCAAAACATCATTGATTTAATTTCTGTAAACACATCATTTTTACTGTTTGTAACTACGCTTTTTATTGTTTATGCTGTTAGTGATTTTTACGTTTCAAATAAGCACTCAAGAATTGGTGTTGTATTGATGGGTTTTCTGTTTTTAATGCCATTCATAGGTAGTTTAGGAACCAATAACTCTTTGTTGTTTAACACTGGGTTTATGTTGCCGTGTTGGTTGGCATTAATTTTATTAGTCATCGATAAATCTTCAACCAATCAATTGTTTGTTAACGCTGTATATGTTGTTCTAATAACTGTGAGCTCATATCTTTTTGTCAATCAATACGTTCAAAATCCATATCGAATCAACAGTTTACAAAGTCAAACGGAGTCTATACCAAACGAAAGGGTGAAATTAGATGTTGAATCGGCTAATTTTATTTCAAAAGTGGAAGCCGTTTTAAAGAAGAACAATTTTGAGAAGGGTGATCCAATTGTTGGATTGTATAAAATGCCAGGATTGGTTTATTTGTTGGGGGGTAAATTACCAGGTGGGATTATATCACTTTGGGATCAAAATCGTACCAATCAGTTTTTAGCCGAATTGAAAGAGTCAAGCATTGATTATTCAACATCTTATTTTTTAATTAAAAACAGATATTCAGATTCGTTGGTAATTGGCCTCAATACTTTGGGAGTTAAATTCCCCAATGATTACGTTAATGTAGGTAATGTTTCTATGCCTGTAAACGTTCACAATGGCGGAGTGTGCTATGTGTACGCTCACAAGTCTAAAGTTGATGCCAATCTTGAAATAATTAAAGAGCAATTGCAAAAAGCATTGGCGTATTTAAACAGTGGAGATTTTAATCAAAGCATTCAATGGTATGAAAAGGTTTTGGCTAATGATTCAAGCAATACAACAGCCTTAAACAACATGGGTTTAGCATACATGAGGTTAAAAAAATATGAAAATGCAGTAAGCTGTTTTAAGAAGGCCATTGAATTAGAACCCAGTTTTCAATTGGCAAAAAATAACTTAAATTGGGCTATCATTGAGTTGAATAATCAATAATACTATGAGTGAATTTAAAGAAACAGTTGGTGAATTATTTAATCTTCAGGGAAATAAATTCTTTAGAACCATTAGGGGTTTAACGATTGCTCCAGGCGACACCATACGAACATTTGCCGCTGGCGATAGAAAATCATTTTTACACCCTTTTACGTATGCCATTACTATTATTGGAGTTTCATTATTTTTAAGTTCATTTCTTAATACTGGATATGATTATAACAGTAAAAGATATGCTGAAAATGAACAAGAGATTGAATTGCTTACGAACAAGGATGAACTTAGTAAAAGAGAAAAAGGTCAATTAGAAATAGATAATAACCTGAAAGATTTTGATGAATTTCAACAAACTGAAGCATTCAAAAGGATTTTAAATTACATGTTGTTTTTCATGGTTTCATTAATTCATTTGTTGGTTTTCAAAAACCTCAAGTTTGGATTGAAAAAAAATACTTGGTATAACTTTTATGTTTTTGGAAATTCAATCTTAATTTCTTTGCCCATAATGATTTTTTACATTTTTCTTGATGATGATGATTTATACTTTGTTTTAATTATTGGCATAATTTCATTTTTGTTAGGTTTTGGTTATCAAATATGGGCTGCCTCCCAATATTATGAAATATCAATTTTACGAGCATTCAAGAAATATCTTTTCATTTATATATTTTTAATAATTTTCTTTTTTCTTGTATTTTTTATTATTACGATTGTGTGGGCTGCATATCTTTACATGACTGTAAATTAAATTATTAGTAATTAACTAAATCTATTTAACTTTTTTAGCTACAAATCTAAATCCTGTATAGGGGTTAGGTTCTGTAAATGCTTCTTTTGACTCTATGCGAATGTTGTTTCTAAAGCTGCCCCAACTCCCGCCTTTTGAAATGGGCTGGTCGGCCACCATTTCTGATGCATTTCCGCAAATGCAGAAAAGTTCATAATCGTTCGGGAAATAGCTATCTACAGGGCAGGTGAATTCACAACCATCTAGTTTTCCAGCTTCTCTTATTTGCTCAGTAGTGAGGCCAGGTTTTAAAAAGTCTTCATCACTATCTAGTATCCATCGTTCTTGAACGGGGTTGTAATTGCATAAGAAACTTCCTTTTGAATTTCGAAGGTATCTTCCTCCCCATGGGTACGAAATGTTTTTTAAGCCGCCTTTGGCAAAAGCCTCCCATTGCTGGGATGTGGGCAATTGAAAAACTAGGTTTCCTAGTTTCTTTTTTTCA
>JBELEU010000221.1:0-3079 GCA_042093455.1 Crocinitomicaceae bacterium
GAGAAATCTCAAAAGTTGGTTTACCAACTAAATTATCTACTAACGATACAAAAACTGGACGCAACATTAAGGCTCCTTCAAATTGAGTATTGGACCAACTCGAACCTAATTTGTAAAAAATATCATTTTGCCTATTGATGTTTTTATCAAAACCAATGTTTAACCTATTGGATGACGATTGCTTCAATCCAACATAATAAGTTCCAGAAACTGGAACGTCAAAAGGAAGTTCGTACTGGCAAAACCCATTTACACCAAGGTTGTACTTTGGATAATAAAACTTCGGTAAATTGACATCATCTGTTGTGTAAATTAAAGACCCCGGTTGGCCTGCACTGTCGTCCCAAATCTGCAAAAAGAACGGATCATTACTAGCATCGTTAACACTTGGCGAAAAGTGAATTTGCACAGCTCTTATGGTATCGTAAATTCCAACTGAAAGTTCAAAACGATAAGCCAATTCAGCTCCAGCACTAACTAACCCATAAGCTGCTTCTGCTGTGCCGTCATCGTAAGCATAATAATTTTTAAATTCCTGTTTGTGGTAAATGGTATCATTTTCACTTAATCTTTCAGGTGTAGTATTTGTGGCCAAATAAAACCGAGCATCAAAAACTGCAAATGTATCAGCTACTGTAGGATCAAATTCAAAACTGTTTCCAAGGTTATAGATCATATCAAAGTTAGATAAAGCTGGAACATTTAATGCTGTTGGGTTATATGGAATGGTATTCAAAATAGTGTTGTCATAAAACAAATCCATTGCAGCTGGTTGCAAAAACTTATTACTTGCTGAAGAATTATAACTAGAAATTACAACCTCATTCAAAGTAATATCTTGTGAGACTTGAGTGTAATGTTTCCATGGCATTGAGGTGTATTCTTCAAGCATGCTTGTTGGTTCATATTGAAAAGCCCAATCGTTCATAACTGTATCAGCAAAAGACCTATTCGCTCCCAAGATAACATAATCCAAATGACAATGATCTAAACTTCCTGTTTGGCTGCCGTAATTACTAAATCTAAATTGAAATCCATCTTGAAAATACAAAGTATCATCTAATAAAAAATGCTGAAAAAACCAATCGTCACTTGTAAAGCCTCCTACACTCCAAACTCTTTGCCATGCATTTTGACTTGGTATGTAATATTCTAATCGCAATGAATCAAACATGTCTGGAGACTCTCCAATTCCTCCAGCTTGGTACCAAAAAGTCAAGTAAACAGAGTCGTCAACAGCATAAGAATTTCCGGAATCATCTTCTGATAAAAACAAAGGCTTAGAAGTTAGTTCATCAGACCAGCCGACTGCAGATGATGCAGACCAATCGTATGGATAGCCATTGTTGTTAAGACCATCAAATGTAGCTACACCAATTGTCAATGGATTGACAGGATAAGTTGTGTTTTTATAGGTTGAATTATCCAACCATAACTTATTTAAATCGTCTGCACCAGGCGGGACAAAATAAAGAGTTAAAGAATCTTGTTGAAAATCAGGATCATTATCTACAATGGCCATGTCGGGTGAGGCTATTGTCCACGATGAATCATAAATAGTTGTATTTGGCCAGACCTCAACTACTGAAATAGTTATTGGGTATAAAGATAAATCTTGAACATAAATATAAATGGAGTTCAAAGGAGTTTTATATTCTATTAAAGTGTCTACACCGTTTATTTGAGTACTATCAAAATAGTACTCATAACTTGTGTCACCCATGAACGTTTCAAAATTTGAAACTGGATTTCCATTGACATCAAATAAAGCATACCAAATGGAATCTGAAACAGAAATATCGTTAACATCAGCATCAAATTGTTTGTATTTATCAGTAGAAAAATCATCTACAATTGGCAAATGAACGGTATCAGTTAAATAAATAAAATCATTGTTTTCTACAGGAGAAGACCTATCGAATGAAGAAACTCTGTTTTGTTTTATCAATTGATAATTAGTTCCTAAAGGTTCTAAAGATTCTTGCGAGAAAACAAGTGATTGAGCCAATAGAATAAAAATAGAAACAACTAATTTATTCATTGGGTAAATCTGTATTTGTTGTATCTAAAGGAGTTGTCATATTTGCCATAACATGAATAATGCTTCCTAAGGTAATTACTCTATTCTCTTCTTTTTCAGGATCTGGATATTGACTGTATACAATCGCTTTATTAGAGTCTAGGTTACTTATTGTATCGTAAGCTACTTCTAACTCTAACCCAATTTCATTTAAATGTTCCAATGCATATGCAACATTTTTTCCTATTAGATTTGGTAATTCAACTGGTTCGCCTTTGGCCCCACTACCATAAACTATAGTAAGCAATGAACCTTTTAAAATGTTTGCACCAACCTCAACAGGTTCTCCATCTACTAATATTTCTAATATTTTATCTTTATCCTTATGATCTTTTAATTCAAAGTCTACTTTAAATCCTTGCATTTCCAGTTTTGCTTTTCCAATTGATTTTGATGTAACGTTGGTTAACAAATCTGGGATCATCTTATACTCAGCCATTGTTTTTACAATGGTTAAATAAATCCTTCTATTGGGTTTTACAAAATTTGGGAAGTTTTCAGAATTTGGTTTTGGATCTTGTCGAACCACCATTCCCATGGGATAATCATCAGAGTAAACTGAATCTCTTATTACAAAACGCAAGTCTTTTTCTTGCAATGAATCTTCAACATCATTTACGTGTATACCAATTAAATTAGGAACTGCTATGACCTCTCCGTGTTTGGTATAGCTATCCAAGTAGTTCATTGAAAAATAAGAAACTAAAATGAGTACAACTATTGAGAGTGTAATGTTTATTAAAAACAAAGGAGTTTTTATAAATCTAAATACTTTCATTATTTTTTTTCTTAACAAAAAAACTAGCAGAAGAAAAACAAAAATGATAATGAATATAATCATGAATAAACATTTATTGGGTAAAGATAGAAATGTAAACGTTGCATGATATAGAATATTTTATTGAAAATTATATTTATTTAAGTATTCAATTAATTTTCTAACAGCTATCCCTCTATGACTTATTTCATTCTTTTGTTTCATTGACATTTCTGCAAAAG
>JBELEU010000222.1:0-3032 GCA_042093455.1 Crocinitomicaceae bacterium
TCTAAGGTCAATAAATGTCATGCCACCAAGATCTCTTGATTTTTGAACCCAACCACAAAGCATTACTTTATGGCCAACATCCGAGATTGTTAATATACCGTTATTGTGTGTTCTATACATAATTCAGAATTGAAGTTGCAAAAGTAGTATTTAAATATGAAAATTAATGCGTTGTTACAGAGTAATAATAACTTGGTGATATCTTATGCAAAAACGAGTTGTTATTTAGGTCTAAAATTTGTAAATTAAAAGACTAATCAACAAAACTTACGTCATGATTCATCAATGTCAATATCATTGTCCTAAGTGTAATAAATCATTATCAAAGGACACTAAAGTTCAGCTGTTGTTTATAAAATCTGGACAAAAAGAATTAAAGCAAATACTGTTAGAGCCAGAGCCAGGAAACTATGACTTTTATACTAGTCCAGTAACTAATTTCATTGATGGCGAAAGAGTAGTCTTTCACTGTACCAAATGCAAGAAAGATTTGACAAGCAAAAAGGATAAAAACTTTGTTGAGCTTAAAATGATGGTCAATGATTTTATTTTTTTTGAGGCTTTATTTTCTTGCGTTTACGGAGATAAAAGAACGTATATTATAACTGAAAAAGAAATTGATGTATATGGGGATGCTAGTCATGATGACATTCCATTTCCAGACGTAAGTCAAATGGAAGAACCTTTTATTTAGATAAGAATTTCACTGCTGTAGAAATGTCTATATCTTCAAATGAGTAAATCAAATACTTTGAATTTTCGTTGAAGTAATAGCTGGCAATTTCACCCTTAATCCGCCATTTTAATTCACTAGTTTCATCAACACTCATGTTCTCAAAACGTATTATTTCTGTTTTTTGAAGTAGTTCACTAACCATGCTATTGTCAACATTAAACTCCTTATTAAAATCATTAATATCCTTGTAAGTAGTTGTAGGGTGACTCTCAAAATAATCAAAACAGAAGTCTCTCATAGAGGAAGTGTACAATAATTCATTGAAAGCTAAGGAATTTATAGAGGTGTCAATTGGAACAAAAACATCAGGGATTATTCCTCCATCACCATATGTTTTAGAAGATGTGTCATTTAAATAATCTGAATTAGTAAGTTCTCCATTATCCATTCTTTGATATATGTCATCTTCATAATCTATGTTATTTCCATAAGGTTTTTGAATGCATTTTCCAGAAGGTGTATAGTATCTAGATGTGGTTATTCTTAATTCTGAGGAGTCACTTAACATTATAGGTTGCTGCACTAACCCTTTTCCAAAAGTTCTTCTGCCCATTATTGTAGCTCTATCATGATCTTGTAGCGCACCGCAAACTATTTCACTAGCAGAAGCAGACATACTGTTGGCTAAAACAACAAGATCACCATTTTTAAAAACGGCTCTTTCAGATGATTTAAACTCTCGCTTAGGAGAATGCATGCCCTCAGTGTAAACAATTATCTTATTGTTTTCCAAAAACTGGTCAGCTACACCAACAGCTCCATGAAGGTACCCCCCCCCGTTAAAACGCAAGTCTAAAATCAACTTAGTCATGCCTTTCTCTTTTAAATTTACAATTGACTCAACAAGTTCTTTTTCAGATTTATCAGAAAAATTACTTAATTTAATGTATCCGATATTGTCATCGACTAGAAGAGAAGCCGCAACGGAATTTATTGCAATCATTCCTCTTTTTATTTCAAAAGTTTTTTCTTTTTTCGAAACAGGGGAATAAACGGTGACGGAAACCCCGGAGTTAATAGGACCTTTTAAACGTTTTAAAACATCTGAATTTCTAATGCCAACGGAAGCAATATTGTCACCATCAACTTTAATAATTCTATCTCTTTTTTTAATTCCAGCTAAAAATGAAGGTCCTCCTTCAATAGCGTTTATCACTACCAAGGTATCCCTAATTATCATGAAACGAATGCCCACTCCACCAAAATGCCCAGCTAGAACTTCATTTTCTGACTGTGTTCTTTCATAAGGAAGATAAGCAGAGTGCGGATCAAGATTTTCTAAAATATTATTGATTGATTTTTCTAAAAGATCATCCATGGAGATAGAATCAACATACCTATTTTCAATAGTGTTTAGTACATATTCTATGTTTTTCCATTTGTTGTTTGTAGGAACATTCTGGTTGTGTTGGTAGAATCCTATCCAATATGTTATGGCAGAAAAAAAAGCAATTAGTAAAGGAGTGTAAAATAAATAAGTGTTATTCTTCAATTTCTGAAAGTTTTAGTTGATGAACTTCAATTCCAGCCTTTTTTAAAAACCTAATTCCAGAAACATCCTTATATTCATTCATGTAGATTACTCTTTTAATGCCAGATTGATGGATGAGTTTTGCACATTCTTTACATGGAGATAGTGTTAAATATAAAGAGGCTCCTTGACAACTGTTGGTGCTTTTAGCTACCTTTAAAATAGCATTTGCTTCTGCATGAAGAACATACCATTTTGTATACCCCTCTTCATCTTCACATGCGTTGTCAAATCCTGATGGTGTTCCGTTAAAACCGTCCGATATTATCATGCCATCTTTGACAATTAATGCTCCAACTTTTTTTCTATGGCACTTTGATAGATCTCCCCAAACCTTAGCCATTTTTAGATAAGTAAGATCGTATTTTTTTTGTTTAGAGATAACTTATAAATTATTGTACCGAAGGTGGGAATCGAACCCACACGCCCGAAGGCACACGAGTTTGAGTCGTGCGCGTCTACCAGTTCCGCCACTTCGGCATTTAATTTGGCTTTAATGAGTCTGCGAAATTAAACTTTGTTTTTATACAAACAAAATTTATAAAATCTAAGTTAAAAAACTTACATTTTAAATGAAACAAACAACTCAAAATTGGGGTATAAGTTTTAATTTTTAGTTTTACATGTGATAAAGTCATATTTCTACGATCTTAAATTAAAAGCGGTTTTAATCTTATTGCTGACTAATTTTTTAGTTGTTGTTAGTGCTCAAAATGCATTAATGAAAGAGCTTAGTCTAGAAGGTGAATTTTATTTTTATAGAGG
>JBELEU010000223.1:0-2984 GCA_042093455.1 Crocinitomicaceae bacterium
TAGCACCTTGGGTCCCCGTTGCTCCTTGAACTCCCGTTGCTCCTTGAACTCCCGTTGCTCCTTGAATACCGTTGAGATTATTTGTTGTGAAGTTCGTTCCGTTCGAGTAATGAAATGTGTAGGTTCCGTTTTGGTTATTAGTTGTACTGTCTATGCCAACTCCGTTTGCACCAGTTGGTCCAGTAACACCTTGTAACCCAGTTAATCCAAAAGGTGATAATGTTATTGAGTCTGAATTACCATTTGAAATAGATATACTTATCAATTGAGAAGTGGAGTCGTAATCAATAAATACATCTTGGTTGTCTGTAAATTCTGCACCTGTAGGAACAGCTGTTTCAACTGTTAAGTTGTTAACCGTATTAGAATTTTCTGCGTTGTCGGCAGTATTAGCATGAAGCGAGTAGGGTACGGCTACTAATAACTGACTGCCCATGTATTCTTCTCCAACATTCGAAGAAATTTCAATATATACACTTAAAAAGTATTCTTGATTTGGCCAATCTAAATCGTTGTATGATAGTGGGTCTTGGCTACCAACAAACAATGAGAATAAACCGTATGAATTGGTTGTAATTGAATGAATTTCTTCAAAATCTGGACTATTGATAGGTTGAGTTGAATCATTGTTAATTACAATTCTTACTTCAATGTCAGTAGAGTCTAATGGGTTGCCCTGTAAGTCGTGGGCAATTGCCTGGTAATTGAAAAAATTATTTTGACTCTGTGAATAAAAGTTTTGGCTTGAAAAAAGTATGCCAATGCATAATGCAATTATTAATCTCATTATTGTGAATTTTAAGAGGCTGTAAAAGTACCTAAGTTCTACCTAAAAACTACAACAAATTTAATGAAATAAATTTTTATTTTGATAACTCAACTTCAATCTTGGATGATCGTAGTTAAATTCATTACGAATGATTCTGTTTTATGTACTAAAGCCTTTGTAAATGTTCGATTTCTCCATCTACACAACTGTAACACCACAACTTATCTTTAAATATTGAAGATTTAAAAATAGATTTGTTTAATAGCATCCTTACGCATTCTTGGACACCTTCAATAATTGATGGATGTGGATGAACCATTTCTGAAAGTTCAGTAATACTTTTGTTCATTTTTATTAATAAAGCTACGGCTTGAATCGCGCTCGATGCATGTTCACCTACTGCTCTCATTCCAAGAATTTTCATTTCATCGTCATTGGTTACTATAATTTTGAAAAATCCTTGAGTTTTCCTCATAGCAATAGCTCTAGCAATACAAGAGTAATCCAGTTTAACTACTTTAATAGGAATGTTATCATCAAGACATTGTTTTTCGTTTAATCCCACTGATGCAACTTCAGGCTGTAAAAACATTATTGTACAAACGTTTTTGTAGGTTAAAGAGTTTTTTTTGTTGTTAAAAATACGTTCTACAGCATGTCTACCTTCAAGTTCACCTACATTGACTAATGCTATGTGACCACTTGCGTCACCAACTGCATAAATATTCGGAACATTGGTTTGAGTGTCATCATCGCCAATATGTACCCCTCTTTTACTTAAAGTAACACCAGCATTTTCCATTTTAAGGCTTTCGATATTGAGTTGTCTGCCAACAGAAAGAAGTGCCTTTTCAACTCGGATTATTTCTCTTTTTCCATCTTTATACGAAAGCTCGTATTCAACTTCACCATCTTTTTGTTCTAACCTTTCTAATTGAGCCATTTTATGAATTACGACACCGTTATTGGTTAAGTTTTTACTTATCAAATTAGATATGTCATTGTCTTCAAAAGGAAGTATTCTATCAGATCTATCTATCAGATAAACTTTAGTTTTTCCAAAATTAGAAAATATAGTTGCGTATTCGCATCCAATAACACCCGCCCCAACAATAACTAAACTTTTAGGAAAATCGTTCATGTGATCAACTCCATCGCTGGTCATGATAACCTTTTCGTCAACCTGAATGTTTGGTAGTTTTCTAGGTTTGCTTCCAGTTGCTATTATGATGTTTTCAGCATAAATAGTTTTTTCGACATCGTTTGCTTTGGTTATTTTAACATGATGATTATCTATAAAACTTGCACAACCTCTTTCATATTTGAAAATATCATGCATGACTTCTGATTGAAGCAGTTTGATGTGACATGAAAATTGGAATTTTCTGTCGAAAATTGCCTCTTGAAGAGTTTTTTGGACATCCTCCCAAGAAAGATCTACTTTTCTTCTTCCAACTGACTGTATTCCTTCATTAATTGTTCGAATTTTTTGAGATAATTCCCAAAGTGTTTTTGAAGATAGAGCTCCATTGTATAGGCCAGCACCTCCAACTTTATCTTTTTCTATTAAAACCACTGTTTTACCAAAATCTACTGCTCTCATCGCTGCAGCATAGCCAGAAGGTCCAGCTCCAATTACACACAAATCATATTTTTCTTCCATCAATGAGTTTTAGTTTGGTCTACAACAAAAAAAATAAAAAAACCAGTTCTAAGTTTATTATTTAACATTAAATCTCTTAAAACTTCCATTTTAATGATAATTCGTTAAATGAAATTTCGTTATTAATGCCAATTACGTTTGGTTTTAAAGTTAAGCTTAATTTATCATCAGTATCAAATTGAAAAAGATGAGCTTCTACATTTGCATCAATAACTTGTAGAAGATAAACACCAAAAAAAGATATTACTGATATATCTCTCAACCTTCTGTAATCTTCCTGTAAATATTTAAGTTGACTATCTGAATACTGAATCAAATAGGAGGGGGGATTATTTTGTCTTGATAATCTTTCATTTCTTATTGATTTATATTCATTTAAATTGAAATAAGTAAAATAACCACTTGCACCAAGGCCCCCATAAATAATTGGTAATTTCCACCAAACCCTTGAACGAACTTTCTCTGGTTTAAACTTGTTGTTATAAATATGACCTGATCCAGGTATTATACAAGCTAAATTGGTAGCTCTTTTTGTAGGTTTTATTTCTTTTG
>JBELEU010000224.1:0-2965 GCA_042093455.1 Crocinitomicaceae bacterium
AGGTCCTGTTGGGTTTGATGCAGATTGGAATGAAGCTAGTACTGCTAATTCTCCAGATAATATAAACGATGATATATATACCTATGGTAATGTTGGTATTGGAGAAAATGACCCTCAAACACCTCTTGATGTTATTGGAACAGCGACTATAACTAGTCAGATAGATGGTAGTGTTTTATTGGATTTAAATACGGAAAGGAACTGGCAATTTAAACAGTTAGGAACAGGTGCTGCAACTTCACTTGAATTGGCAAGTGTAGGAGGGGGGGCAAATAAAAATTTTGTAATAAATACAGCAGGATATGTTGGTTTGGGAACCACTTCACCTCAAAAGAAATTAGATATAAGTGCCGTAAGGGCTGATGTTTTATTGAAAACCACTCAGTCAAGTGCCTCTAATGGAGATGTATTAAGTTCTATTTTGTTTTATAACGATGATATGAGTTCAGGTGCTTCAGGAAAAAGAATTGGTAGTGGAATTAGATACAGAGCTGAAGATGCTTATGGAAAAGCACAATTGGAATTTACTAATGGTACAACTAATCCAAGTTCCAATTGGAACGATACTCCAAATTTTAGTGATAATTCTATTACCAGAATGGTCATTAAACAAGATGGTAAAATTGGAATGGGTACTACTGCTCCAGCTAGAAATCTAGAAATTGAAAATTCAGGTTCCTATGTTGGTCTAAAAATTGACAACAGTGATGCGAGTAGCGCATGGAGTATTTTGGAAAAAGACAATAACATGTTTACAATATTTCAAGACGTTGCTGGATATCATAGGTTATCAATTGACTCTACTGGTAATGTTGGTATCGGGACTACAAGCCCATCCTACAAGTTACATGTTTACGGAAGGATTAAAACATCTGGAATTACAGAGTCATCTGATGAAAGATTAAAAAAAGACATTCAATCATTGGAAAACTCACTTGATAAAATTCTTCAACTTAGAGGAGTTACCTATAAGTGGAAAAATAATAAAATTTCAAATCAAGGAGATAGAACACAAATTGGTTTTATTGCACAAGAGTTAGAGGAAATTATACCTGAACTAGTTGATGACGATGAAAACGGTTTTAAGTCTATTCAATACAGTCACTTAGTTCCATTACTCGTAGAATCTATTCAAGATTTAGTTGTTAAATTAAATCAAAAAGAAACTGATTTAGAAGATTTAAAAACAGAAATAATTAATCAAAATCAAGCCATCAAAGACCTGTATAATAAACTTAATAAGTTGTCCAATAAATTAGGAGTTTCTGTTGAAGAGCCCTCTAATGGAGTTTTTTTAAAAAAATAGACCTTTTAAAGGTTACCAATGTGTTTTCTATATATTAACTGGTAAAACAATAGTTTTTCATATTGAATATTGATTCTTTTTTGGAAAGCTATCTACAATTCATCGTTCAAACTATTTTGGCATTATTTTAGTAGTTTAAATCATATTCATCATATTTGTACCTATAAAGATTAAATCTTGAAGTTTTTAAATTTAATATCATTCCTTTTTATCAGCTTTTTGCTCAGTACAGTTAGTGCACAGTACGATGGCCCTGTATTGATATTTCAAGGAAAAGTGGCAGACGTTTCTGGAAAGAAATTGGATGGTGTTCAGATTATTGTTAAAAAAGACGGTCAGCCCTTTAAACAGACCAAGTCAGGGTCAAGCGGAAAATACCAAGATATTGAAGCTCCTTTTGGACATGTTTATGAGATTACTTTCAAAATGGAAGGCTATGTCTCTAAAGCAGTTGTTGTTGATGCAAAAAAGGGTTACTATGAAGATGATATAGAACCTGAAACCTACATGAAAGCTGAGGCAAGTATGTTTAAAGCTAAAAAAGATGTTGATTATTCAATAGTTGAGAACAAACCTGTTGGTAAGGCCAGGATAGACCCAACTACTGGTAAAATGGACTGGGATTATGTTTATTTAGGACAACGTAAAAACGAAATTGAAAGATATTTAAAGCAAATTGCTCAGAAGGCAAGACAACAAGAAGAATTATTTAAGAAAATGGTTGCTGAAGGTAATCTAGCCTACAACAAAGAAGAGTACGAGATAGCGATACTTAAATACAAAGAAGCTTTAAAGATTAAAAATGATGAAGCTATTGATAAGAAGATTTTAGATGCTCAAAAAAATCTTGCTCTTCAAGCTGGTCAAAAAGAAAAGAAACAACAGTATGATGCTTTAATACAAAAAGGAGATAACTTCTTGTCTTCTAGTGGTTTTGATAATGCTATTTCAAGCTATAATGAAGCTAAAGATTTATTGCCTGGTGTCCAATTAGCATACGATAAAATTAGAGACGCCAACAAGATGAGAGAAGATTTGGCTAATGCTGAAATCAACAAAAATTACCAAGCCAAAATGCAAGAGGCTCAAAAATTTTATGATAGCAAACAATGGGATCAAGCAAAGTCATCTTACAACGAAGCTCTTCAAATTAAACCCAATGAGCGAAGTCCAAAAGATAGAATTATCGAGATTGATAATATGCTCGCTAAAATGAAAAAGGATGAAGAAGATTACAATAAACTTATTTCTCAAGGAGATCAAACTCTTTTAGAAAATGACTTTGATAAAGCAATTTCATATTTTCAAAATGCTCTGGAGATTAAACCAACAGAATCTTATCCTAAAGATCAAATTAAAAAAGCGAATGAGTTAAAAGAAGCAGCATCAGCAGCTGCTATCTTGGATCAAAAATACAATAAATTAATATCTAAATCTGACGGATTATTTCAAAATACATCTTATGACTTGGCATTGTCATCATACGAAGAAGCTTCAGCACTTAAGCCTGATGAAAAATACCCAAAGGATCAAATTATTTTGATTCAAAATAAGCTAAAAGAAATTGAAGATCAAGTTGCCGCAGATTTAGAAAAACAAAAGTTATTTGATGCAGCTGTTTTAAAAGCTGATGGTTTATACAAGGAAAATAATTGGGAA
>JBELEU010000225.1:0-2988 GCA_042093455.1 Crocinitomicaceae bacterium
AGCTACAATCGAACTATTAGAACAAAAAAATCAACTTGATTCCATAATAGCACCAATTGGAGGTGGAGGTTTAATAAGCGGAACAGCACTTGCTTGTAATTACTTTTCAAATGTTAAAGTTTATGGAGCCGAACCAAAAGGAGCTGATGATGCTTTTCGTTCTTTTAAAGAGGGTAAAATTATACCAATGGATAATCCAAATACAATTGCTGACGGGCTAAGAACTAGTTTAGGAGACAAAGGTTTTGATATTATCATGAAACATGTTTCTGACATTTTTACTTGTGAAGAAAGTGAGATTATTGAGGCAATGAAGTTAATTTGGGAGCGAATGAAAATAATTATAGAACCATCTTGTGCTGTTCCTCTTGCAGTTTTACTAAAAAATAAAGATCACTTCAAAAGTCAAAAAGTAGGAATCATTATCACAGGAGGAAATGTAGACCTATCTAAGCTACCATTTTGAATTAATTCGTTATATTTATTGTTGTGAAAAAAATTGATTCTCTTCTCAATGAATATGGTGAAAGCCATAAAAATAAAACCAATAAATTAATTCATTGGATATGTGTTCCTTTAATTTATTTAAGTATTGTAGGTCTAGTTCGTTCGATTCCGTCAGATTTACTTTCAAATGAATACCTATCAGAAAACTACTTTAATTGGGCATCTCTTACTGTTCTTTTAGTTATGGTTTATTATCTATCCATGTCATTCATGCTAACTTTAGGTATGACAATATTCTCGTTTATTTGTCTTTACATTTGTAACAAACTAATTTCTTTAAACCTTTCAATCTTATGGATCTCTGTTTGTATTTTCATTGTTTCATGGGTTTTTCAATTTATTGGGCATAAAATTGAAGGAAAAAAGCCTTCATTTCTAAAGGATATTCAGTTTCTAATGATTGGACCAGCATGGTTAATGCACTTTATTTACAAAAAACTTAATATTAAGTATTAACCTTGTAGCAAAACTAAATTTTGTTTGAAAAATTAACCATAATTATACCTGTCTATAACGAAGCAACCACAATAAATGAACTGCTCCATAAGGTAGAAAGTATTTCTTTAATTAATGATTTAAAAAAACAACTAATTATTATTAATGATTTTTCAATTGATAAAAGCAGAGAAGAAATAGAAAAATTCATTGCATCTTCTAAAAATAAAAACGATATTATTTTTATCGATCATAAGAAAAATCTTGGCAAGGGTGGCGCTATAAAATCGGCTATTTTAAAAGCTGAGGGTGATTATTCTGTAATTCAGGATGCTGATCTTGAATTAAACCCTAATGAGATAAATAATCTTTTAGAACCAATTTTAAACAATAAAGCTGATATTGTTTATGGATCAAGGTTTATTAACAATAAAAAACAAAAAAAAGAATCTATCCTAAATAGAATAGCCAATGTTTTTCTAACAAGTCTAGGGAATGTTATTTTTGGAGTAAAACTTACCGACATGCAAACTTGCTACAAAATGATCCCTACTCATGTTTTTAAGTCGTTAACTTTAAAAGAAAATAGATTTGCCTTTGACCCAGAAATTACTGCTAAACTTTCAAAAATTAAAAATTTAAGTTGGAAAGAAGTCCCTATTTCTTACAATCCAAGAACAAAAGATGAAGGCAAAAAAATCAGATGGAAAGATGGTTTTAGAGCACTTTATTGCATTATCAAATATGGTTTATTTAAATAACTGCTGCTAATCTTACCGCTTGATTTATTGCTTCTTTAGCATCAAGTTCAGCAGCTTTAAATGCACCTCCAATTAAATGCGATTTAACATTATTTGCAAGTAATTCATTGTGTAATTTAGAATTTGAAATTTGACCTGCACAAATCACTATATGATCTACATCAAGAACAATATTCTTTTCATTTCTAACATAATGTAATCCAGCATCATCAATTTTATTGTAACTGACTGCATTGACCATTTTAACATTTTTACTTCTTAAACTAAAACGATGTGCCCATCCAGTTGTTTTACCTAATCCAGCTCCAACTTTAGATTTTTTTCTTTGTAATAAAATAACTTTTCTTGGACTTTTAGTAACTTCAGGCTTAACCCCCTCAATACCACCAATTGCTTCAAAACTTTGATCTACTCCCCATTCTTTCATAAAAGCTGTAGAATTCAAAGCTGTAGATTCTCCTTGATGGGTAAGGAATTCAGCAACATCAAAACCAATGCCTCCAGCACCAATAATAGCAACCTTATCTCCAATTGTTACTTTTTTTTGTAGTACATCTAAATAGCTAACAACCTTTTCATGGTCAATACCTTCAAGGTTTAACTTTCTTGGTGTAATACCAGTAGCAACTACAACTTCATCAAAATGCAAAGAGTCATCAAAATTAAAAGCTGTATTCAACTTAAGCTCAACTCCATGTTTTTGAATCATTGAATTGTAATACCTAATTGTTTCATGGAATTCTTCTTTTCCAGGAATTTGCTTTGCTAAATTGAATTGTCCTCCAATTTCATCAGATTTATCAAATAAAGTAACTTGATGTCCTCTTTCTGCGGCAAATGTAGAAAATGCTAGACCAGCAGGGCCAGCACCAACCACTGCTATTTTTTTTACTTTTTCTGGCTTAATAAATGGAATTTCAGTTTCATGACACGCTATTGGATTTACTAAACATGAAGCAACCTTTCTTTTAAAAACATGATCTAAACATGCTTGATTACAAGCTATACATGTATTTATTTCATTAGACTTGCCTTCAATTGCTTTGTTTACAAAATTCGGATCAGCTAAAAAAGGTCTAGCTAAAGAAACCATATTTGCATGACCATTTGCTAAAATATTTTCTGCAACTTCAGGCGTATTAATTCTATTGGTTGTAATCAAAGGGATAGAAACCTCACCCATCATTTTTTTAGTTACCCAGCTGAAACCTCCTCTGGGAACTCTTGTTGCAATAGTTGGAATTCTAGCTTCATGCCACCCAATACCTGTGTTTATAATAGTTAC
>JBELEU010000226.1:0-2974 GCA_042093455.1 Crocinitomicaceae bacterium
GGCAACAGCTAAAAAGGAATTGTTGAAATTAACAACTCTTGAAAGAGGATGAAAAATAAATTCAGGTTTAAGCACCGTAATAAGTGATGACGTTACTAATAGCACAATAAAAGCCATTAAAAATCTTTTGTTTTTTTTGAATGATGTAGCGTTTGAAAAACTAAATGCACTTAGTTCGTTGGAGCGTTGATTAATTGAAGCAGAGAGCAATAAAAGGTCTTGAGAGTTTTTGACGCTATCTTGTTTTGAAAGTTGGATGGTGTTAATTAACTTATCACCAATCTCTGGAATTTCACCTCCAATTAATTTTGCTGCCGAAATATGATCTAAACGCTTCATTATTCCAAAAAACCTTAAAACCGGAATAAATATTGAAGAAAAAAAGAACATTGAAAGAACTGTAATAACTCCGTAAAACAAGATAATTCTACCATAGGAAGAGAAGTTTAAAAAATACTCTAATAACCCAATTGTAAAAAGCAAAATAATTGCATAGCACGAAAAAATAAGCCCACCCTTAACGGCAGAAACGGCATGGTATTTTTTACTAAACCTGTTTAGTTGTGATATTAATTGGTCAAAAGAATTCATCTCCACTTATCTGTAAATAAAATTACACCAAAATCTTCGATTTTAAATAAAATCAATCACAATAAACCCTAAAACATGTGCAACAAAAAAAAAAGTAAACATATAATCGTAATTTTGTAAAAAAAATTCAAATGAACGTTCGAATAACCAAGCAATTTAATTTTGAAGCAGCACACGCACTTGATGGTTATGACGGAAAGTGCAAAGACATACACGGTCACAGCTATCACCTAAAAGTGACCTATATTGGACAACCAAAAGAAGATGGCCAATTGTCCGATTGTGGTATGGTAGTAGACTTTGGTGAAGTTAAAGCCATCGTAAAAGAAAGAATATTACCATTATTTGATCATAGGCTTATTTTAAGAAAAGACTCAAGATTTAAGGAAATAGCCCCAATTAATGAAAGGATTAGATTTGTTGATTATCAACCAACTTGTGAAAATATGTTGATTGAAATTATTGAGATCCTTCGTTCTACACAGCCCTTAGGAACCATTCTTGTTAAAGGATTTCTTAGAGAAACAGCCAATAGCTATGCGGAATGGCTAATCGAAGACAATAGAAACTAATTATTATGGAAATAGAATTAAAAAAGGAATCTGCAGCTAATTGGTTTAAAGCTTTAAGAGATTCTATTTGCAAGTCTTTTGAAGAGCTAGATAATTCAACATTTCAAAGAAAAACCTGGAACCATAAAGGGTCAGGTGGAGGAGAGATGAGCACTATGAAAGGAGAGGTTTTTGAAAAAGTTGGGGTTAATATCTCAACTGTTTCAGGTGAGTTCAGCGAAGAATATAGAAGTAAAATTAAAGGGACAGAATTATCGCCAAATTATTGGGCTTCTGGTATAAGCCTTGTTGCTCATATGAACTCTCCTTTGGTTCCTGCCTTTCACTTCAACACAAGATTTCTTGTTACTGGAGATACTTGGTTTGGAGGTGGAGCAGACATGACCCCAACATTTATAAATGAAGAAGACACTGCTCTTTTTCACGATAAAATGAAACAAGCTTGTGACCCACACAATGAAACCTATTATTTAGATTTTAAAAAACAATGCGATCAATATTTTTACCTTCCTCACAGACAAGAGGCAAGGGGAGAAGGAGGAATATTTTTTGATCATTTAAATTCAGGAGACTGGAATAAAGATTTTGAATTCATTAAAGATGTTGGCAGAAGAACACACGAATCAATTATTAATATTGTCAAAGCTCACATGAATAAAAAATGGACAGCAGAAGAAAAAGAAGAGCAATTAATAAAAAGAGGAAGGTATGTTGAATTCAATTTACTTTGGGACCGAGGCACTTTATTTGGCATAAAGACAGGGGGCTCAACGGAAGCTATTCTTATGTCTATGCCTCCAACAGCAAAATGGCCTTAATTTTCAAATTGACTAAATTGGTTATTCAAACAGTATGGATATAGACAAAATTACCGATAAGCTATCTTTAATACCAGACCCTGAAATTCCGGTTTTAACCATTAAGGAACTCGGTGTTTTAAGAAATGTATCCAAGAATAAAAATAAAATAATTATTACCATTACTCCTACTTATTCAGGTTGTCCAGCAATGGATAGGTTCCAAGACGACATTATAAATGTTATGAAAAGTATGGAAGTAAAAAACTTTGAAATAGTAACTCAGTACGATCCTGCTTGGACAACAGATTGGCTTAATAATGCAGCTAAAGAGAAATTAAAAAAATACGGTATTGCTCCACCAGAGTTTAAAACAACAGATAAAAATGCAGTTCTAGGTGCGCCAAAAACAGTAAGCTGCCCAAGGTGTCGATCAATAAAAACAAACCTAGTTAGTCCTTTTGGTTCAACAGCATGCAAGGCAATGTATACCTGCAAGGACTGTTTTGAACCTTTCGAGTATTTTAAATGTCTATAATTTTAGAAATTTAATAATTGACGATTCTATTTGAATAAAATAGACGTTGGGTATAAAATTTTCAACATTGATTTGATTGTCTTTTTCACTAATAAACCCTGAGTAAACAACTTTACCTAGGCAATTGGTTATAACAAAATGTTTAGGCTTATTGAATGGATTTTCAATTGTTATTACACTTGATGTGGGGTTAGGGAAGCAGAAAAGGGTTTCTCTACTGCTCTCATCTAAAGAAACCGGTGCTGATAATTCTGATAAATTGTATTTAGAAAAAAACTTCCATACTTCAATGCTTGCGTCAATGTCCATGTTTCCCCAAACACCAGGCCAATCGTGACCACCACCAGTTACTTTAAAGTGCTCAACACTTGTCCCATTGTCGCCACCAGAATAAATTATTTTTTCAACAGTACTTCCATCAGTTGGGTTACTATCAGGAACAGTATTTATAGTAGGTGAGGGATTACAATTATTGT
>JBELEU010000227.1:0-2919 GCA_042093455.1 Crocinitomicaceae bacterium
CAAATAAGCAGGAATATTAGCAATTATTGTAAAGTGAACTTATTAACACTTTTATTTCAACACTTAAACAATTGAAAATGGCCTTTAACAAAATAACAGAAAGTGAATCTAACCACCATGATTTAGAACATAAATCAACTTTAGAATTATTACAAAGCATGAACAAAGAAGACCATTCAGTTCCAAATGCAATTGAACTTGTTATTCCAAAAATAAATGCTCTTGTTGAAGAAATAATTCCAAACATGAAAAAAGGAGGTCGATTATTTTATATTGGAGCTGGAACAAGTGGAAGACTTGGAATAGTTGATGCAAGCGAATGCCCTCCAACATTTGGGGTTCCTCACGGATTAGTTATAGGACTAATTGCAGGTGGTGATAAAGCCATAAGAAAAGCCGTAGAGTTTGCTGAAGATGATAAAATCCAAGGTTGGGAAGATCTTAAAAAATATAAAATCAATATTAATGATTCTGTTATTGGAATTGCAGCCTCAGGAACTACGCCTTATGTAATAGGAGCATTAGAACAATGCAATAAAAATAATATAACTACTGGATGCATTACATGTAATCCGGGTAGTCCAATTGATCAAGTTGCTTTGTTTCCAATTAGCCCAAATGTTGGCCCAGAGTTTGTAACAGGTAGCACAAGATTAAAATCGGGAACTGCACAAAAATTAATTTTAAATATGGTGTCAACAACAATTATGATTGCTTTAGGGAAGGTAAAAGGCAATAGAATGGTTGACATGCAATTAAGCAATAACAAACTTGTAGACCGAGGCGAAAAAATGATAATGAAAGAGCTTAATGTCGAAATTTCTAAAGCCAAAGAATTGTTAAAACAATATGGAAATGTTAGATCAGCTATTAATGGATTCAAAAAAAGTTAAGCAAACAAAACTGCTAAACGTTCTGAAACAATATCAATAAGCTGTGCCAAACCATTTCTATTTTTATTAGAAAAGTCTAAATTAAATGATGATTTAACACCGTTTCCATGAAAATAAATTCTTTCTACTTGTTCAAATAATTCTTTGATTGAAAGCTCACTATTCTCTTCTTCAATAGCATCAATAATATTAGCTGGAAAATGATCTAAGTTAGTAACTAGCTCAAAATAAGCAGGTTCGTTAATCAGACTCTTATCAACCATTGAGCAAGAACCCAATGTATTGTTAGATAAAATTTTCTCAAGAATATCAGATTTTGATGAGAGATGCAACACGTTGTCTTTTATTAAAATGTTAAGACCATTAGAACTAGCAACCTTATTTCCAACAACAGTTATATTGCCCTTATTTAAAAATTCTGTTAAAGCCAATTGATTAGAAATACCAGCGTTAAAAATGAATTCAGGAACATCATTAACTTCATTTTCCCACTCATCATCACTCCAATCATTATCGTAGCTATTTCTAGACTTTAATGGCAAATCAATTAAGGACATAGAAATTTGACCATCAAACATATTTATGACTTCAGATAACGTAACGTTTAAACGCTTCAATTTTCTGTTAATTTGATAAATTTCATCTTGGTCTTTCAATTTTTCAAGCTGATTAATAATTTCATCTTTATTAAGGTTTGCTAAAGCAAAACCTATGATTTCATCATCATCTGTTAATAAATCAACAAACTTTTGATCTAACCCATTACCAGCAATGGTAGTATTTGATTCATTGTCATTAGATAGAATTTCAGATTCAATACTTACATTACCATCGTTAAAATTCAAAGCAATCATACTATTAACATTTGGAATAGGAAGATCTTCAGTATTGAAAAATGGTATATTCATTTTTGCAACAGCATTGATTAATTTATCAGCTGAAAGAAAATATGAAAAATCATCATTTCTTTCTAAATAGGATTCCAAACCTTCACTAGATTGCTCAGAACTAACAGAAAAATTAAAATAAGAAATAATTTTACTTTCTGTAAATGAATTATCTAAGGATAAACCAGCAATAAATTTTTGATCGTCATGCCCAATAGTCAAATTATAGTACTCAACATTTACAAAATTAATTCCATCCCTTTCTTCACTGCTACTACCAAATGTAGATGTTATTGAATTTTTGAATTTATCTATATCAATAATATCACCTGAAAAGAATAATCCTCCATTCTCTTCCCCTTCTTCAGGAACTAAGAAAAATCTATGACTACCTTCAAGTTTAAAACCTAAAATATCACTATCTAAAGATGATAAAACACCATTCAACATTATTTTCTGATCAATAGGCAATTGACTGTTAGAAATGTCCATTTTATTGATTAGGCCAAGTAAATCAACAGAGGCTACCATAGTTACCTGATCATCAGATAAAATGATTTTATCGTGCCAATTTTTCTCTTTTTTACAAGATGATAATGCTGCAATTAGCAGTAATGAGTATATTAATTTCATTGAAATATATTTTTTTAGTTTGTAATTGATTTTATTCCTGGAAGCTCTTTTCCTTCTAAATATTCTAACATAGCCCCGCCTCCTGTTGAAACATGACTAACTCTATCTGCTAATTTAAATTTATTTACGGCAGCAACACTATCTCCACCTCCAATTAATGAAAAAGAACCGTTTTCAGTGGCTTCAACTATTGCATAAGCAATATCTACAGTACCTTTTTGAAAATTACTCATTTCAAAAACTCCCATAGGTCCATTCCATAAAATTAAAGAAGATGATAAAATAACACTCTTAAATGATTCAATTGATTTTGGACCAATATCTAAGCCCATAAAACCTTCTTTTATCTTATAAATATCACACAAATCAGTATTCGATTCGTTACTGAATTGATCAGAAACTATAGTATCTGATGGAAGATGTAATTTTACACCATTTATTTTAGCTTTTTCAATAATTTCTTTGGCTGTTAGTATGTAATCGTCCTCAACAAGTGAAGTACCTAT
>JBELEU010000228.1:0-2897 GCA_042093455.1 Crocinitomicaceae bacterium
TTATTTAGCTTCTTTTATGAGGTTCATTACCAACCATAAAGAGCATGATTATGTCTCAAAAATGGTTGAAGATGGAATGGATCAATTTATGAAAACACATGTTTGTTGTTATGAGAATTACAAAGAGGTGAAAACACATTTTATTGGTTCACTAAGTGCAATTTATGAGAAAAAATTAAGGTCAGCTGCTAAAAAAAATAAAGTAGTAATTGGTAATATTGTTAGGAAGCCAGTTAATGGTCTTGTTAATTATCATTTAAGAAACTTAAATAAATAATCTACCTATTTTAAAAAGTCTTTTTCCTGAAATATTGTTGTCGTGGCAGTATTTTTTAATTCCACTACTAATTCTAATAAATAGTGATCCAATTTTTGTTTTATGATCTTCAGAAACAAGCGGTTTATTTTTGTCAATCTTACGATTTCTTTTATTGAACGAGAATTTACCATCAAAATTTACATCTTCAACAACAGGTTCGTTTTGAATTAATTGGTCTTTATTTTCAATTGATTCTTCTTTTTTTATTTCACTAAATTCATTATGAACAGCATCCGTATTTTGGCCTACAGCAATGTGATTGGCTAAAATAAAAGCTGTAAATAAAATGGTATTTCTAATAAATTTAAGTGGCATAAATAATTTATGGATCGTGAATATATTGAACTAAATTATTTTTATGAAATATTTATTCAACAATATGCTTAAAATGTTAATAACTAATTGGTTGATAGTAAGATGATTAACTAATTTAGTTGCTGTTTAATGGTTGTTTTTTCTCATTTTCAATTGATAATTTACTGAAGTACTAATATTATTTTTTTAAATTGAATGCCCTATATGGACATATCAAGCTTACTTATTAATTGAATCTCATTTATCGCTATTGCAAATGACTAAATTTCGTATTTTACTTATCATAATTTTATTTTCATTTTATGCTTCAGCTCAAGAAAATAATATTTCTGGAATCATTTATGATGCTGTTTCTAAAGAGCCCTTGATTGGCGTAAATGTAAAAGTCAATAACAGCAAAGGGGGCGTCACAGATTTTAATGGTAACTATAAACTTAAACTTGAAACTGGTTCTCATAAAATAATGTATTCTTACATTGGTTACGAAACACAATTAATAAATCTTGATATTACTGAATCAGTAGTAAAAGATATCTATTTGAAAGAAGAAGACAGTCAATTAGATGTTATGGTTGTTTCTGCATCAAAATTCAAACAAAAGTTAGAAGAAGTCACTGTTTCTGTTGATGTAATAGGTGCAAAACTTATTGAAAGCAAAAATTGCATCACTTTAGCTGATGTCATTAGAAATGCACCTGGTGTTCAATTGACTGATGGACAATTAAACATAAGAGCTGGTAGTGGTTGGAGTTATGGTACTGGAAGTAGAGTTTTGGTTATGGTTGATGACATGCCAATTCTTTCAGCTGATCAGGGAGAAGTAGAGTTCAATTTAATTCCCATGGAAAATGTAGAACAAATGGAGATAATTAAAGGAGCATCCTCAGCATTGTATGGATCTTCAGCTCTAAACGGTGTAGTAAATATTAAAACTAAAATGCCTGGTTTAGAACCTAAAACCACAATTGGTTTTTTTCAAGGTTTTTGGGACGCTCCAAAAGATAGTAATTTAAAATGGTGGGGTGATTCATTAAGTGATATGCGTTGGAGATCTGGATTAAGTATGACCCATTCTAGAAAAATTAAAAATTTAGATCTAGTTCTTTCTGCTAATCATTACAATGATAGAGGTTTTGTGAAAGATGTAAATAATATCCAAACAAGGTTATCTCTTAATACTAGGTATGTTAAAGATGATTTAACTTTTGGTATTAATGCGAATTACATGCAAAGAGAAAGTCCTCTTTTTGCCATGTGGAGTTCAGATACTAGTGCTTACATTCCTTACGAAGGATCAGCAATTCCAAATTATGGTTCAAGGTTTTATATTGACCCTTACTTAACTTTTTATAAGAATTTTTTTAAACACACCTTAAGAAGTAGAATTTTACGTAGAAATGTTACATATGTAAACAACAATCCAAGTACCATTACATCTGTAATGACATTTAACGAGTATCAAAATCAATACAGAACTGATAATTTAACATTGACAAGTGGAGCAACTCTTACAACTTTGTGGGGAGATGCTTATGCTTATGGAGAACATTCTGGTAAAAACATCAGTGGTTATACACAATTTGATTACAAACTGTCAAAATGGAATTTTTCAACAGGTGCTAGGTATGAATATTTTGATTTAGATACTATTAAAGTGGGAAGACCGGTTTTAAGAGCGGGAATAAATTATGAAATAAAAGAGGGTTTTAATGCAAGAGCATCTTTTGGACAAGGTTTCAGATTTCCTACAATAACAGAGCTATACATGAAAGGTGACATTGGTCCTGTTAATCTTTATAATAACCCAAGTCTAAAGCCTGAATCTGGTTGGACTTCTGAAATTGGTTTTAAAAAGGTGTTTAAAATTGACAACTTTAGTGGTTACATTGATTTAGTCGGTTTTATAATGGAATACGATAATATGATGGAATTTACTTTTGGTAAATTTGGACCTGATACGGATGAATTATTTGGTATTGGATTTAAATCATTAAATGTTGGTAAAACTCGCATACCTGGAATTGAATTTTCTTTAAATGGTGCTGGAAATATTGGAGAAAATTTTGACTTTAATTTAATATTTGGATATACCTTCTCAAACCCATACTCTGTAAATCCATACAATTCATTTGCTGATGTTCAAACCATTTCATCTCCTGTCTATAGTCAAATAGTTAATAATTTTGTTTTAAACGGCCCTAATGATTCGACTTATACATTTATTAACACCAGTTCAGACACCACTAACTATACTTTGAAGTAC
>JBELEU010000229.1:0-2890 GCA_042093455.1 Crocinitomicaceae bacterium
AAACTTTCTAGAACCCTTTTATTGCAATCCTTGAGGCTTACTTTTTTTACAAAATCAAAAATGGAATGAAATTTACCTTCATTTTTTCTTAGTTCTACAATGTTTTTAACGGGACCCTCTCCTACTCCTTTTATAGCACCAAGACCAAACCTTATTTCCCCTTTTTCATTGACTGCAAACTTATACCAACTTTCATTTACATCAGGACCTAAAACTTGTAATCCCATTCGATTGCACTCTTCCATGAAGAATGTAACCGTTTTGATATCGTTCATGTTGTTGCTTAAAACTGCTGCCATGTACTCAGCAGGATAATGTGCTTTTAAATAAGCGGTTTGATAAGCAATTAAAGCATAACATGTAGAGTGTGATTTGTTAAATGCATAGGCAGCAAAAGCTTCCCAATCTTTCCAAATTTTCTCTAAAATTTCTGTATCATGTCCTCTTTCATTCCCCTGTTCTAAAAACTTTGGTTTCATTTTAGCCAAAAGATCAAAACTCTTTTTACCCATGGCTTTTCTAAGTGTATCTGCCTCACCTTTAGAGAAACCTGCTAATTTTTGAGACAAAAGCATTACTTGCTCTTGATAAACCGTAATACCATAAGTTTCGTTTAAGTACTCTTCCATTTCAGGCAAATCATAGCTGATCTCTTCGTTGCCATGTTTTCTTTTGATGAAACTTGGGATGTACTCAATTGGACCTGGACGATATAGGGCGTTCATTGCAATTAAATCTGAAAAAGCAGTTGGTCTAAGTGACTTTAAATGCTTTTGCATTCCAGGTGATTCATATTGAAAAATACCTACTGTCTCCCCTCTTTGAAATAGTTCATAGGTTATTACATCATCCAAAGGAATGGACTCAATGTCTAAAAACTCACCAGTCATGGCTTTTATAATCTTAACGGTATCTTTTATTAAAGTTAATGTTTTGAGACCTAAAAAATCCATTTTCAATAATCCAGCAGACTCAGCTACTGCGTTATCAAATTGAGTACACCACATTTCAGAATCTTTTGCCAAAGCAACTGGCACAAAATCTCTAATATCTGAAGGGGTAATTATTACTCCACATGCGTGAATTCCAGTATTTCTTAAAGAGCCTTCAACTAACTTAGCCTGACGAATAACTTCTCCTTCAAGATCATCATCTTCATGTTTAGCTAATAATTGTTCTGCGTTGGTTAATTGATCTCCGTTTAATTTATCCTTTCTTTCTTCTTTTGACCACCCAAAAAGTTTATTCAACTTAATATCTGGAACCAATTTAGCCAAGCGATCGGTATCTTGTAATGGTAAATCTAAAACTCGCCCAGTATCTCGAATAGAGGACTTGGCTGCCATAGTTCCATAGGTGATGATTTGAGCAACTTGACTTGATCCGTATTTATCTATAACGTATTGAATAACCCTTCCTCTACCTTCGTCATCAAAATCGATATCAATATCGGGCATGGATATTTTATCTGGATTCAAAAAACGCTCAAAAAGAAGGTTATACTTTATTGGATCTACATTTGTAATACCTGTGCAATAAGCTACAACTGAACCTGCAGCAGACCCTCGACCAGGGCCAACAGAAACTCCCATATCTCTAGCTGCACTGCAAAAATCTTGAACAATTAAAAAGTAACCTGGATAGCCAGTATTTCTAACAATTTCTAATTCAAAGTCAATACGCTCTCTAATTTCATCTGTAATTTCATTGTATCTTTTATTTGCTCCTTCATAGGTCAAATGACGTAAATAATTATTTTCACCCAGTTTTAGTGTTCGATCTGAAAGGTCTTTTTCATCTTTAAATTCATTTGGAATCTCAAATTCAGGTAACAAAACATCAGCAGAGAGCTGATAAGGTTCACATTTACTAATTATTTCATTTGTAGTTTTTATTGCTTCAGGTATATCTGCAAAAAGCTCCTTCATTTCTTCTTGAGACTTGAAATAGTATTCATTGTTAGAATATCCAAACCTAAAGCCTCTTCCTCTACCCTTTGGAGTTGACTTGCGTTCACCGTCTTTTATGCACAACAAAATATCATGCGCATCATAATCTTCCTCATATAAATAGTGAGTCTCATTGGATGCAAAATATTTGATTTGATGTTTTTCAGCCCATTTTAATAAAACCTCATTTACTTTATCTTCCTCTTCTAAGCCATGTCGGACTAATTCTATATAAAAATCATCTTTAAAGTGTTCTTTCCACCATAGCAATTGTGTTTCTGCCTTTGTTTCTCCCTCGTTAAGAATCATTTGAGAAATTTCACCATACAACCCTCCAGATGAAACAATAATATCATTTTTATATTTTAAAATAGTTTCTTTATCAATTCTTGGCACGTAATAAAACCCCTCAACAAAGCCAGTAGACGATAAGCGAATTAAGTTTTTATATCCATTTTTATTTTTTGCTAAAAAAGGTATTTTGTATCCATTGTCCTTGTATGATTTATCTTTCAAATCATGACATACGTTAAATTCACATCCAGATATTGGGAGTATTTTTTGAGATTTTAGTTTATCTATTTTAGAATAATCAACTTCATTTTCATCTTCTAACTCTTGAATTTGTTTTTCAACTCCCTTGTTGTACGACCTTGCTGTTTCCATAAACTGGAAAGCTGCCATCATATTGCCAGTATCGGTTAAAGCAACAGCAGGCATGCCTAATTTTACTGCCCTATTGATAATGTTTTTAACTTGAATGGTAGATTGAAGTACAGAATATTGCGAATGATTATGTAGGTGAGAAAAAGGGACATCTTGCAGTTCAGCAACAATTTTATCTACATCAATTTTTTTTGAAGAGGCAGATGGTGTTGATTGTTTATTGAGCTTTTTACTTTCTTTGGCTAAGTTGACGTGTTTGATGCCAGCCGGTTGAA
>JBELEU010000230.1:0-2877 GCA_042093455.1 Crocinitomicaceae bacterium
CCGTTCAATCAATACGGATTAAGTCCTAAGTACAAAGCAGTAAAACTTCATTTGGGATATAGAACTATGCGGTTTTCTGAATTTTCTTTGAGTGGTAATCAATTTTTAGGTGCAGGTGTTGAATTGGCTCCAAAAGATAAAATGTTTAAATATAAGTGTCTTATTGGTAGGTTTTCAAAAGCTATTTATGGTGATACAAACGATGTTGTTTTAGGTGCAATTCCAACATTTGAAAGATGGGGTTGGGGTAATCATATTGAGCTTGGTACTGTTTCCAATAATGTTTCATTGTTGCTTTTTAAAGCCAAAGATGATGCTAATTCAATTTCTAATTTATATGATTCAAGTGCAGTTTTTAAACCAGCAGAAAATTTAATTTTTGGAATCACAACTAAACAAAAAGTAAATAAACATCTGAGTTTTGATTCTGAAATTGATTGGAGTGCTTACACAAATAACACCAGAGTACAAGAATCCGTTCTACAGGGTTTTTCCTACTTAAATAACTTGGGTTCTTTATTTTATGCCAATAGTACAACTACTTTTAATAAGGCTATTTTAGCTAACCTTAAATATTCAAAAAAGAGCCTAGGTATAAAATTCGGCTACAGACGAATTGATCCTGAATACAAAACAATGGGTTCTGTTTATTTAAACAATGATTTTGAAGATTTAACAACTTCTATTGCTTACAAGTTTTTAAAAAATAAAATTAATTTTAATGTAACCGGAGGTTTACAAAGAAATAACCTAAAGGAAGACAAGGCTACTGAAATGTTAAGAAGGATATATGCAGTGGCTGCAAATTATGTTCCAAATAACAAATGGAATTTTAACCTTCAATATTCAAACTTCAATGCCAATACTCAAAAAACATTGGTCATAATGCTTGACACAAGTTTGGTTCCATTGAGCATTCAAAATTATGCACAAGTTACTGAAAGTGCTGGAGGACAAATAATGTTTAATAAGCCTACAAAAGATAATATTTTCACTTCTTTCTTATCAACGAATTACCAAAATGCTAAAGTGAGTGTTGATGACACGACTTCAAGTGATGCAACTTTTTACAATGCTTCTTTGGGCTCATCAATTAATTGGACAAAAACTAAAACATCTTTGAGTTTGTTGTTTAGTGCAAATCAAAATATCAGTCAAAACCCAACAGCCTCAACACTTGGACCTTCACTTGTTTTGTCAAAAACTTTTTTGAAAAAACCAGTAAATACTAATTTATCGGTGTCATTGTTACAGTCCTATATTGATGGGGTTCCTTTAGGTTTAGTATCAAATGGTAGTTTTTCAGCAAACTACCGATACAAAAAAAATCATTCATTTGCTTTCAACTTGGTTTTAGCTAGTAGATTAAAGGCTAGCGTAAGAGAAACAGAGCTAATTACTTCATTAACTTATAATTATTCTTTTTAATGAAGTTGACCACTGGTTTTAAATATTGTTCTGTTTGGTTATTGATTTTTATTTTAGGTCAATTTAAAGGGTTTGCTCAAATATATCCTGTAAATGCTTATGTAAATCCGGTTCAATCTTCTTCTATAATTTATGCTGATTACTATGCTGTTGGATCAGATAAGTTGAAAATCAATGTTACATTATTAGACATAAATGAAAGTAATTGGCCTGTTTATTTGTCCATTAAAATTGAAGATGAGGCAAATGGATTGAAAATTTCAACAAAGCCAGGCTTTAAGCCTATTTCTCCTTTGTATTTGAATGGTGGTCAAATCTTATCTTTGAGTGGCTCAGATTTGTATGAATATTTAAATTTAAACAATGTTGATCTACAAGGTATAACACCAGCTGTACTAGGTGCAAGTGGAAAATTGCCGGAAGGTTTTTATAAGTTTTCTGTACAAGTTCATGATTACCCAAGTGGAATAAAAATTTCTAATGATGTGCCAACATATGCCTCTTTAATGCTGGATCCTCCTCCTATTATTTTACAACCTTTGTGTGAAGAGGTTATAGTTCCAAATGCAGTTCCTTTTATTCCATTTAACTGGCAGTTATCATCTCTTCCTAATGCTATTAATACTCATTATGTTTTTACTATTTATCAGGTTACAGACCCAGATGTTGACCCTTATTTTGCTGTTCAGAATGCAAATGCTTTAAAAGTATATGAATCTGGTTATGAATCTTTGAGTTCTTTTAATTTAGATTTAAATACTACCCAATTAATAGCTGGTGAGAAATATGTTTTTAGAGTAAGAGCTGTAGACGATGACTTTGGTTTGGGAGGAATACCAGTTTCTTCATTTTCTAATGATGGTTACAGTGAATGGTGTTGGTTTTATTATGGATACCCTGAAAATGGAAATATTCCTCTTCAGTCTCCAATTAATGGTTATTCTTTTTCTAAACAAGATAGAAGAATTTTTAGTTGGGGATTATCAGATGCTGCTGTAAATGGTCAAAATTTTGAATACAGAGTCAAAATCTATGAAATGTTTGAAGGTCAAGATTCAATTGCAGCTGTTGAAAATAACTCTGTTTGGAAAGAACAAATAACCCCAGCATCCTCCTCAACGAGTGGATATAGTTTTGAATTAGTTGAAGATTTGATTGAAGATAAAAGTTATGCTTGGAAGGTTGAAGGATATAGCGATAACCAACTAGTTGCAAGCAGTGAAATACAAACCTTTCTTGCTCCTTCTTTTTTAGATTATTTTATGGTTGGTGCCTTGAAAATAAAGATTTTATCATTGGATAGTAAGGATTTTAATGATTTAAGTGGACGATGTAGAATCCCGCTTTCAGATGATCCAGATGATTTCATAGATACAGATTTTCAAGATATTAATTTAACTCTTTCTGGTAATGATTATGTTTTAAACAATGGTGAAATTCAATTTGAAC
>JBELEU010000231.1:0-2868 GCA_042093455.1 Crocinitomicaceae bacterium
ATACAGAACACTTGTGATCTTTTAGAATTTAAAACAAAAAAGTCTTATTCAACTCAAAGAAGAAAAAATCATATTGCAGCTATTACAACCAACAACTTCAGTTATCATTTACTCAGTACAATTAAAGTTTTTTGTAAGGAAAACGATTTGAATTTTGACAATTTAAAAACATTACTGCAGAAGTCTATAGATAACTCATTTGAAAAAGAGGCCTTTACAATGCAAACAGGGCCAGCATCAAGAAACGATTTAAAATTGGTCAAAGAACATTTGAAATTATTAGAAGATAACAAAGACCTAACAGAAATTTACGAACTTTTCAGCAAACAAATTCTAAAAAAACACCACAACAATGAGCTATAAACAAAAATTAAAAAACATCAGCACGTTTGTGTTTGATGTAGATGGAGTATTGACTGATGGATTAGTTATTTTAGATTCATCAGGTGAAATGGTTAGATCCATGCATACAAAAGACGGATATGCTCTTCAACACGCCATCAAAAAAGGATACAACATTTGTATAATAACAGGTGGAAACTCAATGATGGTGAAGAAAAGACTACAAGGACTTGGAATCCAAGATGTATTTATGAGTGTTCATGAAAAGAAAAGTGTTTTTGAAACTTATTTAAAAGAAAAGAATGTAACTACAGATCAAGTAGTATATATGGGTGATGATTTACCAGACTTTCCATGTATTGATTTAGCTGGAATAGGATGCTGTCCAAATGATGCTGCAGTTGAGATAAGAGAAATTTCGAATTATATATCACATCTAGACGGAGGGAAAGGCTGTGTAAGAGATATTCTTGAGCAAACCATGAGAGTTCAAGGAAAATGGATGGATAAGGACGCAATGCAATGGTAAAAGATTATTTGAAAGCCATAAGAATTGGCAATTTATTTCTTCTTAGTTTATTGTTTTGGGGGTTCAAAGGCTTATTAATTAACTCTTCAATATTTGTAGTTGAATTGGATTTCATCTTACTCTTTTGTGCTATTGTTTTAACTGCATCAAGTGGCTACTTAATCAACGATTATTACGATGTTGATAGTGATAAATTAAATAGCTATAAATCGAAAAGTAGTTTAAGCGAGTCACAATTACTCAGACTTTCAATTCTACATTCAATTGTAGCTGTTTTAGTAATAGGCTTTACAGACTTAAATCAAAGCTGGATTGTTCTTATTCTATTGACCAATCTGTTGCTTTATTTGTATTCATGGAAACTACAACACCTGCCTCTAGTAGGAAACCTTGTTGTTGCAACTCTTTGTGGCTTAGTGATGATTGTTCCATTGATTTTTGATCATGACATAAATGGACTTTGGGAAATTGAATTTAACCTAACTACAATAAATGGAATATGCTGGACCTACACCCTATTTGCATTTTTATTAACACTTCTTAGAGAAGTAATAAAAGATGGAGAAGACATTGTTGGTGATCAAGCTGTAGAGAGTAAAACATTGGCAGTAGTTGCAGGGCTAAGACCAACTAAAGTAGTTTGTTTGTTAATTACATTATTGACTATAATTACAGTGGGAAGTATTTCATTTTTAGAGTTATCTAAAAACATCTCTTTTTTAACGGTACTATTTCCTAGTTTAATTCTCATACCATTAAGCTATTTTTTAATTCAACTTAAAAAAAGTAATAAAAGCACAGACTTTAGTAAATTGAGCTTACACTTAAAAATAGTTTTTTTAGGAGCAAGTATATGGGTGTATCTTAAGTTAATGTTATGAATATTTTAGACAAAAAAATAGATAAAATTGACATTGTTTTGGCTTCTAAATCACCAAGGAGACAAGAGCTATTGAAGAATATAATATCTAATTTTAAGATTGAGGTAAGAGAGATTGAAGAAACGTTTCCAGACACTTTGAAAGGTGGTGAAATTGCTCAGTATATTTCAAAACAAAAAGCAAAGGCTTTTGCACACACTAACGACAACTGTATGATTATAACTGCAGATACCATAGTTTGTTTAGAAGACAAGGTTTTAGGAAAACCAAAAAGCCACGAAAATTCATTTGAAATGCTAAGGTCTTTGTCTGGCAAAACACATACAGTATTTACCGGAGTTAGCTTGTTGTTTAAAAACAAATTAACTTCTTTTTACGATGCAACTCATGTAAGTTTTTATGAACTTTCCGATGAAGAAATAAATGAATACATAAAAAATCATCAACCTTTTGATAAAGCAGGATCGTACGGTATTCAAGAATGGATGGGCTATGTTGGAATTCAAAAAATTGAAGGTGATTTCTTCAATGTAATGGGGCTACCCTTACATAGACTATATAGAGAAATTGACAAACTAGTCGATTAATTAATTTCAAAAAGAAGCTAAGGCTAATCGGTAAGAGTCTAACCCGAAACCAGCAATTATTCCTTTACAATTTTTTGCCATTAGCGATTGATGGCGAAATTCTTCTCTAGCATGAACATTACTAATGTGAACCTCAATAACAGGAGAATCGATAGCTGCAACAGCATCAGCAATGGCTACTGAAGTATGAGTATAGCCACCTGCATTTAGCACAATACCATCAAAAGAAAAACCTTTGTCGTGTAACTCATTTATGATTTCTCCTTCAACATTACTTTGAAAAGTATGCAATTCTAAAGAGGGATACTCAGTTATTAGTTCTTTAAAACAATCATCAAAAGTGGTATTCCCGTAAGTATCGGGCTCTCTTTTACCTAATAAATTAAGGTTTGGGCCGTTAATGATGACTATTTTTTTCATTTCTGGATATTTAAATATTAATTATCAATTTAGTAAAACTTTTAATTTTAATATAATTAAAATTACTTAACGTATTCTTGCTTTTTAACCAAAGCATATTGCTCGTCTT
>JBELEU010000232.1:0-2867 GCA_042093455.1 Crocinitomicaceae bacterium
GTTGTACAGACCCTGCTGCAGCAAATTACAATCCAGATGCAACAATAAGTAGCGAGTGCCTTTATGATCAAATTGGATCGTGGAACTCAACATATCAAGAAATTTCTGGTGACATGACAGTTTCAGCGTTTGGTATACCATTATTTGACACTTCTTTCACAGAGGTTCCTCATCCAGACTCTTTGGATCCCTCTGGTTTAGATTTCACAGCTAACGGATCTCTTTACATATACAGTAATGATGAACCTACAGACACAGGTTCTTGGTCTAGAACAAATAATGATTTATCATTATCTATGGACGATACAACAATGATTTTCAATATTGATACCGTAAGTGGTACTTTCATGAGAATTATTTCAAGTGGTTCTGATTCAGAAACTGATCCTTCAACCGGAATGGTAACAGACTACAATTATGATATAAAAATGGAGTTCAATAGAAATTAATAAATCATTACTCCATTAGTTATTAAAAGCTCTTCAATTGAAGGGCTTTTTTTTATTTTACTAATAGCTTAGCGATAGAAGTGTTGTTTAAAGACTTAAAAATAACAAAATAAAGACCGCTATGGTAATTAAATTCAATTTGACTATCATATTCCCCTTTATATTGAAACTGATCAACAAGAGTTGATATTTTTTGACCCTGTATGTTGTAAATTGAAATATTTACAAATTGACTTTCTGCTAATTCATAATTTAAATTAGCAAAGCCATTTGATGGGTTTGGAAAAACAGATATATCATACATTTTATCAACTGATTTTTCTTCAATATTTGTTGAATTCACAACCCAACCTAAGTCTTGTAAAATACCAATAGTTACAGGTCCTGGACTATGATTTGATTCACCAGGTGAACAAAAGGGTGTCATAACTGCATCACTTGTATGAGGAGGAAAAGAAGTTTCATCTAAATGTAAAATACTTGACCCAAATGAAAATACTCCAGGTGCATATAATTTTGGTCGATTATTAGAGTAAGCATTCATTGCATTTGAACCGTTGAAGAATAAATTATTACTAGTAAATTGGTTAGCTAAACCTAAAGAAGGATTCAAAAATAAATTGCTATCAACCAACAATTCTCCTTGTAAGTTTTCTACAAACAAATCAAATATTAAAGGCTGACCTGCTAAATTAGGCAAGGGAAAAGATGCCAATAAACTGGTAACTGGATCTATTACTAAACTGAAAGATCCTATTCCTGGAGCATCAATATTTGCAATAGAATAAAAACCTAAACCGTGACCCAACTCATGCAAGGCTACATTAACTAAATCAAAATGATTTCCAGGGCCATTTCCATCCATACCAAAATACCAATTTCTTGAACTATCTAGATAAACATCCATATCTGTTTCTGTAGGGTTTAAATCTACACCAGCAATAGCATCTGCTAAAGAAGATGGGTACCATACCCCACTGTGTGGAGCATTAGGAAAATCTTTAACTCCATTAGAAATTGAAACACCTAAAAAACCCAATGAAGTAGCGTTTATCCAATTAACATTTACCTTAATTGGCACATCAGAAACTAAAATATTACTCCATATTTCAGCAGCTTTATCAATAGCAATTTTGGCTTGAGGAGTAGCTCCATTGTAAGAAATTTGAAAAGAAGATGATTGAGCAGTTGATGTAAAAACTGCAGAGTACAATAGCAATAAAAAATATTTTTTCATTACTTAAATATAATGCAATATGAATAATAAAAATGTAAATTGAATGTACTGATTTAAAAAAAACATATATGCTTCCTGTTAATATTGACGAGAAATTAATGAAAATAAAAGATTATTGGAATCCTAAACTTATTGGAGAACTAAATAAACAACACATAAAACTGGCTAAATTTAAAGGCAAATTCATTTGGCACAAACATGAAAATGAAATGTTTTATGTAATAAAAGGAAGTTTCATTATGGAATTTAGAAATAGAATTGAAAAAATCAATGAAAATGAATTCATTATAGTACCAAAAGGAGTTGAACACAGACCCGTTGCAGAAAAAGAAGTTTCAGTCATGTTATTTGAACCTTCATCAACAATTAATACCGGAGAAGTAATAAATAATTTAACACAGAAAAAAATAGATAGCATTTAAGCAAATGAAAATAAACATATATCAAATAGATGCATTTTCAGATCAAGTTTTCAAAGGCAACCCTGCATGTGTAGTTCCTTTAAAAGAGTGGCTCCCCGACTCTACTTTACTTAATATTGCAAAGGAAAATGCTGTAGCAGAAACAGCCTTTTTTGTCATAGAAAATGACATTATACATTTAAGATGGTTTACTCCCGACATTGAAATGGACTTATGTGGTCATGCAACTCTAGCAACTGCTCATTGCTTGAAAAGTATATTAAACTTTAAAGCAAAAGAAATTAAATTCAAAACTCTAAGCGGAGGTATTTCAGTTTTTTGCAAAAAAAATAAATATGACTTACACTTGCCTATTAGAGAGGCCAAGCCAGCTCAATTACCAAATATTATTCAAAAGTCTCTATCGATTCAACCTATCGAAATATTAAAAGCTAGAGACTATTTATTGATCTATAAAAGTCAAAATGAAATAGAGAAATTAAAAATTGATAGATCAATTTTTGATGAAATTAACTTGAAAACTGGAGGTGTTATTGTTTCGTCAAGGGGAACAGATTGTGATTTCGCATCAAGATTTTTCACGCCTCAGGCAACAATATTAGAAGACCCAGTTACAGGATCTGCACATTGTAGTTTAGCTCCTTATTGGAGCAAAATACTTTCAAAAAATAAAATGATTGCTAAACAATTATCTAAAAGGGGCGGTACAATTTATTGTGAAATGAATCAAAACAATGTAATTGTTAGTGGAAATGCAAC
>JBELEU010000233.1:0-2864 GCA_042093455.1 Crocinitomicaceae bacterium
CTTGAACATTCAATTGCATTCCACCTTCAACTCCAGCAGGTATGTCAATTTTAATAACAGTTTCCTTTTTTTCTAAACCACTAGCATCAACACCATCCGGCCTTTTACTAATTATTTGACCAGACCCTTTACAATTTGGGCAAGTTGATGAAGTTTGCATAGCCCCAAGGATTGTATTAGTTACTCTTGTAACTTGGCCTGTTCCTCTACAACTTGTACATTCTGAAAATTCAACTCCTTCAGCAGCAACTAGCTTATTTACTTTTATTTTTTTCTCAACTCCATTTACAATGTCTTCTAAAGTTAATTTAAGTTTTACTCTTAAATTAGAACCTTTTCGAACTCTGTTTCCTCCACCTCTTCCAAAGCCTCCACCTCCAAAAGAAGAGCCAAAAATATCTCCAAAGTGACTAAATATGTCATCCATCGACATACCTCCGCCACCACCACCGAAACCTTGGCCGTTAAAGGCATCGTGGCCGAACTGATCATATTGCTCTCTTTTTTGAGAATTACTTAGAATTTCATATGCTTCGGCAGATTCCTTGAACTTTGTCTCAGCTTCCTTATTGTCTGGATTTTTATCTGGGTGATATTTAATAGCTAATTTTCTATAGGCTTTTTTTATATCAGTTTGTGAAGCGTTTTTTGAAACATTTAATACTTCGTAATAATCTCTTTTACTCATTGTTATTTATTTGAATCCTTATTCTCCAACAACCACTTTTGCAAATCTAATGACCTTTTCATTGATCATAAACCCTTTTTCTACTACATCAACTACTTTTCCTTTTAGTTCTTTTTTAGGAGCCGGAATTTTGGTTATAGCTTCATGTAAATCTAAATCAAACTCAGTTTCTTTTGAATCCATAGGTTTTAGTCCCTTCAAAGTTAGAGTCTTATAGAATTTGTTATATATCAAGCCGAAACCTTCTTTTATGGCTTCTATATCTTCAATTTTATCATTATTAGCAATTGCTCTTTCAAAGTCATCTACAACTGGTAGTAGATCTTTTATTACGTTTTCACTAGCGTTTGTTAGAATATCAATTTTTTCTTTTGCAGTACGCTTTCTGTAGTTCTCGTATTCTGAATAAAGCCTAATAAATTTTTCTTTAAAATCTTCTTGCTCTTTAACATCATCATTTTCTTCAGTTGAATTTTCTAGTTTTTCATCAACTACAGAATCAATATTTTCAACCTCTTCTTCCTTTACTTGGTTTTTAACATTGTCAGACTTCATTTTGCTTTTACTCTTTTTCATTAATAAGTATTTAAATGAATTTCCACTACATCAAAATATGCACCAAAAAATATATGAGACAAACTGTCACTACATACTCAGCTAAACTGACACTGTAGAGGTTTTTTTGTCAGTTTTAAAATGATTTGACTAATTTATCTAGTTCTGTGTGAAGCATATCACCAGTAAGATTTTTGGCAATTATTACCCCATTTGCGTCAATGATGAAATTTGATGGTATTCTTTGTATGTTGTATTTAACAGCAGCATCACTTTGCCAACCCTTATAGTCGCAAACGTGTTCAGACCAAGATAATTTATCTTGTTTAATTGCACTGAGCCATGATGATTTATTTTTATCAAGTGATACACTGTAGATTTTAAAACCGGAAGCATTTAAGAACTTACTTTTAGAATATTTATCATAAGCTGAAGTTACATTAGGGTTTTCTCTTCTACATGGTCCACACCAAGAAGCCCAAAAATCAATAAGAACAATGTTTCCTTTGAGTGAGGACAAGTTGATTAATTTACCATCAGGATTTTTAAAACTGAGTTCAGGTGCTTTGTTTCCCAAATCTAAACCAATGGTTTCTTGAGAATGAGTTTGGAGGTTACTAAAGATTATAGTAAAGGCAATAAGTAGTGTTTTCATATGTGTTTTTTCAACAAATTAATTATCAAAAATTATTCCAAAATTAATTTACTCTTTTGATCTGAGCTCCAAGATTTAGCAGCCTTTGTTCGATATTTTCATAACCTCGATCAATTTGCTCAATGTTAAGAACAGTACTTTTCCCTTCAGCTGAAAGAGCAGCAATTAATAGTGATACACCAGCTCTTATATCTGGAGAAGTCATGGTTATTCCTCTTAAAGATGTTTTTCGCTCTAGTCCTATTACAGTTGCTCTATGTGGGTCACATAGTATGATTTGAGCTCCCATATCAATTAATTTGTCAACAAAGAACAGTCTGCTTTCAAACATTTTTTGATGTATTAAAACGCTTCCTTTTGCTTGAGTTGCTGTAACCAATATTATACTTAATAAATCAGGTGTAAAACCTGGCCAAGGGGCATCTGAAATAGTCATTATAGACCCATCAATAAAGGATTCTATTTCGTAACTTTCTTGAGAAGGAATGAAGATGTCGTCATTTCTTCTTTCAATTTTAATTCCAAGTTTTTTAAAAACTTCTGGAATAACACCTAATTTATCGTAAGCAACATTTTTTATGGTGATTTCAGATTGGGTCATTGCCGCTAAACCGATGAAACTACCTATTTCTATCATGTCTGGAAGAATTGTGTGGTTACACCCGTTTAGTTCTTCTACGCCATCAATATATATTTTATTTGAACCAATACCAGTTATATTTGCTCCCATGCTGTTAAGCATTTCACATAGTTGTTGAATGTATGGTTCACAGGCAGCATTGTATATAGTCGTTTGGCCTTTTGCCATTACAGCAGCCATGATAATATTTGCAGTTCCAGTTACTGAAGCTTCGTCTAGAAGCATATAGGTTCCTTTTAGTCCTGAAGGTGCATGCGCTTTATAAAAATTAGTTTCTTTATCATAGTCAAATTCAGCACCTAATTTTTGAAAGCCAATAAAATGGG
>JBELEU010000234.1:0-2838 GCA_042093455.1 Crocinitomicaceae bacterium
GTACTCTTCTTAATTTTGGTAGTTTATTTGCGAACTTCACAGTTGGATCAGCCTGTAATTTCATATTGATATTTAATCTATTAATATAAAGTCCAGCTATCTTAGAGTGTTCATCGTACCTAACTTGTTGTTCCATTTGAACTATTGATGCTAAAGTGTATATTTCTGATTGAGACAAACCAATATTTCTTGCTTGCTTTTTTCTTGATTCATTCCAAAAGGTTTTGTAATAATCAGCCATTAATTGTACAAATTCACTTTCAGTTATGGTAGAGAAAATTTCAAATGTATTTGGGATAAACATGGTCATGAATTGATCTTCTGTAAAACCATACTTATCATGAGTTGTTTTCGCCTTTAGCAGTTTTAATAGAGAAAGTGAATCTATAGATGTTAAATCACTTATGTTACCAGCCAATTCTTCAAGGTTAGATACAGAAACTACTGTCAAATCAACAATTCCCTGATTTCTCATTAAATAAAGTTGGTTCACCATTGTATTATTGTCCCACTCTGATAAAATAGCAATTTTGCCTTTTCTTAGGGTATCATCAGAATATTTTTTATAATCGACTAGTAGGGAAAATGCATCTAAATCCTTAATTACTCCAAGATCAAAAAGCTTGAGACCTAATTGCTTAAAATCAATATCATCTTCAATAGTAACATTTTTTCTATCACCATCAAAAGCAATATTATCTAAGCTTTTAGCTTGAAATAATTGGTAATAAGGAAATGCCTTATACGCAAGTAGACCTAAAAGAAATAGAATGATTAATAATGCAACTCTTTTCAAAATCAAAAAACAGTTTTTAATTTATAATCTTGATATTTGAGAAGCTTTACAGCTTTGTTTTCAAAGCCACTTTGTTGGTCGATTTGATCAAAATTCATTTCATTATACATACCCTTTGACTCTGATTTTTCGTTTCCAAATAATTGATTGATAATTGAAAGTGTTAAATCATAGCCGATAAAAGCATTTAATTCAGGCTTCATTTCAAATGTTTCGTAAAACAACTTAATGAATGAAGTTACGTCATCGTTATCATAATTTACATTTCCTTTAGATGAAACATGAAGGTTAAATAATTGCTTGTACTTTTCATCAATAGTATTCATTTTTAAAACCTCCTCAAATCCAAAAACTTTAAAATTGGAATTGTAGTGCTGAGATGAATTAGACAGTACTATAAGTTTAGTGAATACAAAACTTATAAATGGTATGTCCGATGATGCAATAACAAAAATATTTGTATCAGATTTACTTATGTTTTTTACTTTTTTAAAGTTAGATGTATGCTCCAAAGCAATGGTTTTAATTGAGTCACTCATTGAAAGTGAATCATTGTACGCATCAGCAAATAACTGAGCGTATTTTAAACTTTTAGAATTTTTTTTATTAGCCAACAATGTGATATTATCATTAGAAATGTTTTGCTTTTTTAAATAGTTAGCAATGGCTAATATTTGAGTAGATTTTGAAGGATTAATTTTATAAAGAACTGGATATTGAAACAAAGCTTGATTAGGAATTGCAGACGGACAAATCATTGGAATTGAATATTTCTTTGCGAAATTTCTTATTATTTTAATTTGTTTAGAAAAAACTGGTCCAATAATTAAATTAGCATTTAACAATTCAATATTTTGTAGTAATTCTACTGTATGTAAAGAATCTTTTTGAGTGTCATGTATTGACAAATCAATTTTGTAACCCATTTTTTTTAAACTATCAAGAGCAAGGATAACTCCATTGAACAATTGAACTGATTGAATAGAGCTTTTATCAATTGGAAAAGTTTCAGAAGGTAAGTAATTGGCTTTTAAGGTGTCAAACTTATCAATTAAGAAAGGCAAAAAAAGCGCTATTTTAATATTGTTAACAGAATCAATTTCGGTAGACGAAATAGTACTTGAAATAGCATTTATCAAAGAGTCTTCAATGCAATTCTTTATTTTATAAATAATTTTTATTTCCTTGCCTTTTTGTAATCCATTTTCTATCAATTCTGGGTTATTTTGCATTATCTGATCAATAGTTACATGATAAGATTTGGACAAAGAATATAAGGTCTCTCTCTTTCTAACTTTGTGTATAATTAATGTGTCACATGGATTTAATAACGGATGCTTTGGATGCTTTACAATTGACATTACAACATCTGATGTATCTGCAATTTGATTGGGTATTTTAATTATTTGACCCAACTGTAGTGATTCAGTTTCAAATAAATTTAGGGTTTGAATTTCGTTTACATTAACCCCATATTTTTTTGCTATAGACCATAGAGTTTCTCCTTCTAAAACAGAATGAGTTAATGCAGAACTAGAATCAGTTTTAGTGGGTAATGAAGAAACGATTGGAATAATCAAAATCATATCTTTTTTTATTCCTTTGATAGCATCAGGGTTAAATTCATAGAATAAATTGATGTCCACGTTGTATTTTTTGGTTATGCCATAGCTTGTTTCTCCCTTTTGAACAACATGTGTTAATGAAGAATCAACAAGTTGATCATCAATGTTTTGAGACAGTAACGAATACTGTGAAAACAGAATGAAACCTAAAAAATATAAATACCTTAAAATATACATGTTATTCCCACTCAATTGTAGCTGGAGGTTTAGAGCTAATGTCATACGTTACTCTATTTATCCCTCTTACTTTATTAATTATTTCATTTGAAATTTTAGCTAAAAAATCATAAGGCAAATGACACCAATCAGCTGTCATACCATCTGTTGAAGAAACAGCTCTCAAAGCAACAGCATTTTCATAGGTTCTTTCGTCACCCATAACACCAACAGATTGAACAGGCAATAATATAGCACCTG
>JBELEU010000235.1:0-2834 GCA_042093455.1 Crocinitomicaceae bacterium
TTTAATGGGCTACCAGGAACAATTTTAGGCTTAGCAACTGAAGATGGTGGAGTTGTTTATTTTGCTAAAACTGTTCAAGAAAAATACAGTGATTTAGAAGAACTTTCCCCAAAGATCAAGAAAAAAACATATACTGAAAGTGAGTTGAAGGAAGAATTAGCAATGAAAGCCAAGTCAAACCCTTGGATGGGAAGAGTAATAAGCTATATTTTTGAATGGTGAATTATTTTAATTTATCGATAATTGCATCAATGGTAAACCCATCAGCCTCAGCTACGTAATTTCTAACCAATCTGTGCCTAAGAATAGGGTTAGCAACTTCTTTAACATCTTCAATATCAGGGGAATACTTACCCTTTAACAATGCATGACACTTAGCACCAATAACTAGAAACTGAGATGCTCTTGGACCTGCACCCCATGAGATATATTTATTAACTAAATCGTTAGACATTTGGCTGTTTGGCCTTGTTTTATTGGATAAAGTTACGGCATATTGAAGAACATTTTCAGCCACTGGTATTTTTCTGACTAATTTTTGAAATTCTAAAATTTCTTCACGTGACAATACTTGATTTATTTTAACATCTTTATTACTAGTTGTAGCGTCAACAATAGACAACTCCTCTTCATAAGACGGATAATCAACCCAAATGTTAAACATAAACCTATCTAACTGTGCTTCTGGAAGAGGATAGGTTCCCTCCTGCTCTATTGGGTTTTGAGTTGCCAACACAAAAAATGGATCATCTAATTTATAGCTTGAGCCAGCAACTGTAATAGATCTTTCTTGCATAGCTTCTAATAATGCTGCTTGAGTTTTAGGAGGAGTTCTATTAATCTCATCAGCTAAAATGATGTTAGAAAAAACAGGACCTTTCATAAACTTAAATTCTTTTTTTTCATCTAAAACCTCAGAACCTATAATATCTGAAGGCATTAAATCAGGTGTAAATTGAATTCGATTAAATTTCAACCCTAAAGCTTCAGCAACCGAACTAACCATTAATGTTTTAGCTAATCCGGGAACACCAACCAAAAGACAATGACCTTTGCTAAAAACACTAATGAGGATTTGGTCTAGAACAACATCCTGACCAATAATTACTTTTGAAATTTCCGATTTAAGTAATTGATATTTTTTAATGAAAGCGTCAGCAGCTTCAACATCAGATTTAAACATCTTTATAATTTTTACCTAAATATATATTAAATAAAGTTTTTGAAATATGTTTATTGAGCTTTATCTTTCACATGTTTAAAATTTATGTAATAAATAATGGCAGACCAAAACAGTTTCAGAATAATACCCCCTGTAGTTGAACCAATTCCTTTTATTTTAAGTATTCCACATTGTGGTACTTCATTTCCTGACGAACTTAAATCTAGTTACAAAAAAGAGATTATTGAAAACCCAGACGATACAGATTGGGACTTAGATTTACTGTATGATTTTGCACCAAAACTTGGCATTACAACAATAGTTGCAAATTATTCAAGATGGGTAATTGATTTAAACAGAGACCCAGAGAATAAATCTTTGTATAGTGATGGTAGAATAATCACATCTTTATGCCCTATAACTAATTTTTTAGGTGAAAATATTTACCATGCTGGAAAAGAACCTATTAAAGAAAACATTGAAAATAGATTACTAAAATACTATTGGCCTTATCATAATAAGATAGATGATTTAATTGATGATTTTAAAACCAAATTCAAAACAGTATTTTTTTGGGATGCACATTCTATTAGAAGACATGTACCTACTATAAACCCCCAACCCTTTCCCGACTTAATCATAGGTGATAATGATGGGAAAACTGCTCATAGCACTTTCGTTAAAACATGTTTTGATGAGCTTTCAAAAAGCAATTTAAACTTAACTCATAACACTCCATTTAAAGGTGGAAATCTAACAAGGTCTAAAGGGAATCCAACAAATAATATTCATGCAATTCAACTTGAAATGTCAAAAGATTTATACATGAATAAGAAAGAAACTATTTATGACTATGAAAAAGCAAAATCTATGAAGTCAATACTAAAATCAACATTTGAAGAACTAATTCCATTCTTGATATGAGCATTTTTAAATTCAATTCTATTTTATTTGAAAACGAATGGAAAAAAAACATCTACATAACCACTGACTCAGACGGCAAAATTGTTTCAATTGACAAGATTAAAAAAAATGTTGATCATTTTATTGATTTAGCTATTCCTGGTTTTCAAAATGCCCACTCTCATGCGTTTCAATACGCAATGGCTGGAATAGCAGAATTTCATCCTATAGATAAACAAGCTGACAACTTCTGGTCTTGGAGAAATGCTATGTATAATCTGGCTTTAAATATTAATCCCGATGAAATGGAAGCAATAGCAACCATGCTATATAGTGAAATGCTAAGGCATGGATACACAAATGTTGCTGAATTTCATTATCTACATCATGATAAGAACGGAAACAAATATGATAATATAGCTGAAATGGGAGAAAGATTAGTTTCAGCTGCAAAAAATGCAGGAATTAATATAACACTAGTTCCAATTTTTTATCAAAAAGGAGGGTTTAACTCACCTGCTAGTAAAGAACAAAGAAGATTTATTAACACTAATGTTGATGATTATATCAACCTACTGGAAAAATCAAAAAAAATAAGTGATGATCAATTGCATGCAAATATTGGAATAGGAATACATTCTTTAAGGGCAGTCGATAAACAAGAAATTATTGAAACGAACAACTACAATAAAAGTGACCTTCCTTTTCATATACATGTATCCGAGCAACTTATAGAAGTAGATGAGTGCATTAATCAATGGGGCTCAAG
>JBELEU010000236.1:0-2805 GCA_042093455.1 Crocinitomicaceae bacterium
TAAAGTGCGCGTCTGGGGGGCGCGAGATCGGAGGTTCGAATCCTCTCACCCCGACAAACAAAAGGCTTCAATGCATAACATAGGGGCCTTTTTTGTAAGCGTACAAAGCTGGCTTTGTTAAGTAAGACAAAAATATAAACGATTGAACGAAGTGAGGGTAGCCTTTTGTTTGAATCCCCACCACAACGGATCATAAAATAACCCTCTCATCCCGACTTTAAAGCCTGTCTTTTGATGGGCTTTTTTATTCTTCTTTTGACTTTTTTTCTTTGTACTGGATGTCTTCTAATTGCATTATTACCAATTCAATCAAATTGTCATATTCTCTAAGTGTCTTTTCACTAATATCACCATGCTCATTGTCATAATAGAACCATCTGTTTAATTCTGTTAAGTTTTTTACAGCTCCATCAATTGTTGATTTGTCTGAAATCAACTGTTTACTTGCACAGCTAATAAATGATGAACATATCAATAGAATTATTGATGTTTTCTTGATTAAATTTTTCATGATATTAGTATTAATGATTAAAAAACAAACGAGAATGTTATCTCTTATTGTGTAATCATACAATACATTTTTCTGTAAAAAGGTACAATGTTGTTGATATTTTCTTGTTCTGTACCCTTTATTTATTATTGGGTTATACTATATGAAACTAAAGAAATGCCTATAGAATATACTCTACCTAACCCTCAAACAATTCACAATGAAACACAGTTTTTTCAAAATTCTATTTACGTTAGGTATTATAGTTTCATCACTTGCAATTTTTTCTCAGGAATCTATTTCTGAAGAGGAAAAAAAAGAGATTCAAAGACATTCTAGATATGTTCGTAAAAAGTTCACAAAGCACCCAAGTGTTCTTGCTGCAAAGCTTACTAATGATTTAGATAATGACGCAAGCAAGGTGATTGCAATTACTTATTGGATTACTAAAAACATCAAATACGATTTTTCAGCTTACATATCTAAAGCAATGAATCGTCATAGTAGTAGCGAAGTGTTGAGAAGAAAAGTTGCTTTGTGTGATGAGTATGCTACACTTTTTAACGACATGTGTGAGTCAGTTGGTATACAAGCTGAAGCCATAAATGGTTATGTACACGAATTTGATTTTTTTGCAGGTGATACTTTATACAGAGCTGAACACGCATGGTCTACAGTAAATGTTGACGACAAGTGGGAGTTGATGGATTTAACATGGGGAGCTGGTCATTTAGAGCCCAAAAAACAATTGCTTAAAAATTTAATGTGGATTCTTTTTGAAAAGCCATATGAAGTGGAATGGCATTACGTTCATGCTTACAACCCTGATTGGTTTTACGTTAACCCTAATCAAATGATTACGTCTCATTTTCCAACCTTAGATTTTTTTCAGTTTTTAGATCAACCATTGTCTATTGAAAAGTTCAATGATTTTTCAGCGAGCCTTTCAAAACCCTTACAATCAACAACCCCAGAATTAAAGGCCTATTTAGGTATGGGTGATCTCAATAAATTGGATTTAGAAATCACGCAAACCCAACGAATTAATCCAAACAACAACAGATTAGTTGGCTTTAATAATTATTTAATATTTAAAGAGCTTCATCGAAATAATTTCGATGAAAATGCAAAAGAAATTTTGGCTTCAGAAAAGGTCATAAAAAACATGAAGTCTGTTTATGACAAGGCTAAAGGAAATTTATTACAAAGCATTAGAAATAATAACTTAGAATACATGCATTATAACAGAAGAAGTATTGCATGGAAAGACAGCCTTAGTCATTGTAACTATAACTACATAAAACAAGTAAATCTTAGAGAAAAACTCAATAAAAAACAGATAAATTCAATAAAGAAAATTGATAAAAAATCAACAGCTTATGCTAAGTCAACCAACAAGTCAAAAGATAGGTTTAAACGATTTAAGCTGAATCGAACAAAACGTCCTGATTTTGATAAGTCCAATCCGTCTTTAGCTAAAAATTATCTTCTTAAAAAGGATAGTTTGATCTGTGATCTTTTCAATTATAGCTATTTGACTGATTCTTTGTTTTCTGAATACGATAAAATTGAACAACGTAGAATGTCTATTTCAGAAGCAACTGTCACTAAAATTCATCAAAAAAATACATTATTGATGAAGAAACATAATTTAAAAAAGATGCGTGATTATGCATTTATATATTTAGATAAAAATTTAGTTGATAAGCCTTGGTTTCCTATAAATTTTTCAGCTGCTAACAATCAGAATTTAAACGATTTGGATGTGTTACTTAAAGATTTAACTCAATTTCTTCCTCTTTTAAAATCAAGTGTAAAATCGGATTACAACAATACAAAACACGCCTTAAAGGCAATTAAATCTGCCAAAAAGAATTCTTTTAAGAATTTAAATGAAAAACAACAGGCCGATGAAATAATAGCTGATTATAAAAATAGAATGAAAGAATATTCTGATTCCTACAGCGATTATTCACAAGTGAGTGCTAAGGTTTCTTTATTGTTGAAATACAGTCAAAAAAAATTAAAAAGAACCTACAAGTCATTAAAAAAGGACATGGCTCTTGAAAAACAACGCCATAAGAATTATATGGCATACAGAGAATCTATTAGGTATTCAGAGAACTTTAATATGAAACTGCTGCTTAAAGACCTTAAAGGTTGGAACAAACATTTTCAAGAAGAGGAGCCTATGCTCGTTAAAAAGCCTACAAAAACCAAACAAATTGTTAAAAACCTCAAGGGCGAAAAAATAGAGAAATTATCTTTCACATTAAATACCAATGCTGTTTTGGTGGTGGGTACACATTTGGGCT
>JBELEU010000237.1:0-2730 GCA_042093455.1 Crocinitomicaceae bacterium
GGGATGATTTTAGCCATTTAAAGGACTAATTAATACATTAATTTTTATAAAAACTAATTATTTTATCACCTAGCTCAGTACCAATTCTATCTTGAGCCTCTAATGTAGCAGCACCAATATGTGGAGTAAGAGCTATTTTTTCGTTAGATATTATATCTTTTCTTGGGTTAGGTTCTCCAACAAATACATCAAGAGCAGCACCGGCAACTTTTCCAGAGTTTATTGCTTCTAAAAGAGCATCTTCGTTTATAACTCCACCTCTTGCAGCATTGACTATTCTTACCCCATCCTTCATTTTGTTAAACTCATCACTTCCAATTAATGCATTTCCATCTTTAGGCATTGGTACATGTAATGATATGAAATCAGATTTTGAAAGCAAATCATCCATAGAACACATGGTAATTGGAACATCAAGTTTTTGATTAGCTATGTCCAGTGAGATACTAATATTTTCTATAAAAGGGTCGAAAGCAATTACGTTCATTCCATTTCCTAAAGCATATTTAGCGGTAAATTGTCCAATTCTTCCAAAGCCTATAATTCCAATTGTTTTTCCTCTCAGCTCTGAGCCTTTAGCGTATTTTTTCTTTAAAGTTTTAAATTCACCATTGGTTGAATTAGGCATGTTTCTATTTGAATCATAAATAGATCTTGAAATACTAAAAAGGTGACCCATAACTAATTCAGCTACAGATTGTGATGAGGCTGCTGGAGTATTGATCACTTCTAATCCGTTTTCTCTAGCAAAATCAACATCAATATTATCCATTCCTACACCACCACGACCAATTATTTTTAGTGAAGGGCAACTAAGAATGATGTCTTTTCTTACTTGAGTAGCACTTCTTACAAGAATTACCTCTACTTTTTCAGAATTGATATAATTGATTAAGTCTTCTTGATTTACTTTCTCTGTAATAACATTAAATCCAGCGTTTTCTAGAACTGTAACACCCGATTCAGAAATACCATCGTTGGCTAATACTTTCATAATTTATCCTTTTTTATTTTCTAATTCTTTCATTGCATTTACAAGTACTTTCACACTTTCTAGTGGTAAAGCATTATACATGGATGCTCTGTATCCACCAACTGAACGGTGCCCTTTAAGTCCACTGATATTGTTGTCAACTAAAAGTTGATCAAATGCTTTTTTTACATCTTGATTTGTTAAGTCAAATGTTGCATTCATGTTACTTCTGTCTTCAACATTTGCAGTACCTTTAAAAAGTGGGTTTCTATCAACTTCATTGTATATCAAGTCTGCTTTAGATTGATTTAATTTTTCAATCCAGTTTATTCCACCATTCTTTTTCAACCACCTAAGTGTAAGCATTGAAGTATATATAGCAAATACTGGAGGTGTATTAAACATAGAGTCTTTGTCAACATGTGTTTTTAAGTTCAACATAGTTGGAACAGGAACAGCATTTGATTCTAGAACAGAATCTTTAACGATGTAAAGAGTAGTGCCAGCAGGACCCATGTTTTTTTGAGCACCAGCATAAATTAAATCATAGTCTGAAATGTTTACTTTTTTCGAAAAAATATCTGAAGACATATCACATACAATAGGAACATTTGTTTTGGGTAAACTTTTTAGTTGAGTTCCAAAAATTGTATTGTTAGAAGTTACATGAAAATAATCTAAATCGTTATCTAGAGTATAGTTCTTAGGGATGTAATTAAAATTTTTGTCTTCTGATGAAGCGATTATTTTACCGTTACCAACAAAAGAACCTTCTTTGGCAGCTTTCTTAGCCCAAGCACCTGTTACTAAGTATCCTCCTGTTCTGTTAACACCCATCATGTTGTAGGCAGCAGTTAAAAAACCTAAGCTAGCTCCTCCTTGTAAAAATAGAACTTGATATCCATCAGGAACTTCAAGCGTTTCTTTTACTAGATTTCTTGCTTCTTCCATAACATCAATAAAATCTTTACTTCTATGAGATATTTCTATTAATGATAAGTTTAAGTCGTTAAAATTTAGAATTGATGCTGCAGCTTCTTTCATTACTTCTTGAGGAAGAATGCAAGGCCCAGCACTGTAGTTATGAACTTTATTCATTGGTGTTTTTTTTAGACAGACAAATGTGTGAAATTAAATCAATTGAAACATTATTTTTAAATTATAATTTTATTAACATTTTATTAAAATTTGTTTGTTTTAAGGCAACCTTTGTTGCTGTTACCGTTTCCAATTGTAATATGAGTAATCAGATGAAATCAACTATTTGTGTAACTAATGATATCATTTTTTTGAATTATAAGGTGTATTTTTATAATTTATACTTTATTTCGCACAAATTTGCAATATGAAAAAGCTATTGATCTTTATATTTTGTGGTTTATTTTTATCAAGTTTTTCTCAAAAAAACTTAAAAATTGCTGATTTTAGTGAACTAAAAAATGTTGAAGGCATTAAACTTGACAAAGATGATTTCATTGGTAAATATACGTTAGTTTTTAACGTCAAAACTAAATCAGAATTAAAAGCTTCAGCATCATTTTTTAAAGAAGTAGCTGATATATACAAGCATGCTTTTTTTAACGGAACTGAAAATAAGGGTTTAACTGTTTTGTTTTTGTTACATACTAATAAGATAAATCATCATGAATATCCAGTGCTTAAAGATGAAATTGTAATACCTTTATATTCATCTCATAATTCAAAAATTCTGATTTTTGATAAATCACAATTAAAGTATCAAAATATTTTAATCAATA
>JBELEU010000238.1:0-2727 GCA_042093455.1 Crocinitomicaceae bacterium
AGGACCATTTAGTTCCACACAAACACCTTATTATAGTTTATTTGTAATTGATTCAAACGGTTGCACAAAAAGTGACTCCATTGAGTTAACAATTGAAGACTGTATTGACCCCTCTCATGTTAATAATACAGATGATTTTGAAATCACTGTTTATCCTAATCCGAATAATGGGGTTTTTAACATTAACATTATTGATCCAAATTCTGAAATTGAAAACTTTATTTTATTTTCAATAGAAGGGAAAATAATTTTTAAAATTGATAACATAAAATCTAATTACAACTTCAATCTACAAGACCTTTCCATTGGTATGTATATGCTAGTTTTTAACACTTCTAGTAAATCAATTCAAAAGAAAATCATCATTAATAATTAATTTTTTACTAATGTCACAATCAGTTTTCGCACAAAAAAGTTATGATTATTTAAAAAATATTGATGAAGTAAAAGGTAAACAAACAGTTTATACAGAAATAAATATTAACGCTTCACCCGAAAAAGTAAAAAAGATATTTCTTGAATTTGATCAATGGTCTAAATGGTGCAAAGTATTTCCCAAAATCGAAATTATAAGTGGTGACATCAATCTTATTGAATCTAAACCAAAACTTGATTTAACATTAGATTTTGGAAGAAAAAATGATCCTAAAAAAGCACCCGTAAATCCAATTGTTTCCATTAACAATCAAAAAGTTTTTGTTTGGGGAATTTATAATGGAATTCTGATCAAAGCTGAACATGTATTTGTTTTCGAACCAACAAATGATGGAAAGGGAACTCATCTGATCCATTATGAAATAATGAAAGGAATGTTAAGCCCTTTTTTAATGACAAAAAAGGTTAAGGCAAATATGTCAGAGCTTTATAAAGTTATGAATCAAGATTTTAAAAACATTTGTGAAAAATAAATCAATAAAAATGAAAATAAAAAGTGGAGCCAAAGTGGCACATTTCGAACTCTTTAGCTAAAGGCAAAAAAAAAGCCACTTCAAATGAAATGGCTTTAAGCGGACCGGACGGGACTCGAACCCGCGACCCCCTGCGTGACAGGCAGGTATTCTAACCAACTGAACTACCGGTCCTAATTGGAATGCCAAATTTACTTTTTTTTAAAATAGCTGCAAGTATTATTGAGATATTTTAAATAATTTTTTTTCGCTTAATTAAATATTCTAGTAAAACTTGATCAAATCCTCTTTCAATATCAGCAAAAACATACTCGATTTTCTGTTGTAATAAACTTGTTTTTAGCTTCTCTCTATGTGCTGATTTACTTTCTAAATATCTTTCTTTTAATTGCGATGGTTGCAGTTTTATCTTTTCACCAGTTTCCATATCAACAAAGGTGTAGAAATTATTTTTAAGATCTAGTTGATCTTCAAGAGTAAAATGAGAAACATCAAAAACGAGTATTTCGTGTTTGTAATGTCTTAAATGTTTGAACGAATTCATCAACTCATCCATATTGTCAACTCCAAGAAAATCTGAAAAAATTATTATTAGAGAACGCTTATGAGTTGTTTCAGCTAATCTTTTAATTACAGCCGAAACATCAGTTCCTTTTTTTTGTTTTTCCTTATATATGTTTTTTAAATGATTTTCTAATTGTGCTAAAATAAAACGCTGATTGGTTATTGAAGATTTTGGTTTTGTATGTATTTCAATTTCATCGTTAAAGACAGTAACACCAACTGCATCTCTTTGTTTTCTCATTAAATACACCAGCGAAGCTGCCGCATCAATCGAAAAACTCAACTTATTATAAGGCTTTTCTGATGGAAATTGCATTGAAGAGGAACTATCTACAACAATTTGACATCTTAAATTTGTTTCTTCCTCGTATCTTTTAATGAATAATTTTTCGGATCGAGCAAATAATTTCCAATCAATGTGCTTAGTTGATTCTCCTGTATTGTACAATCGGTGTTCTGCAAACTCAACTGAAAAACCATGAAATGGACTTTTATGAAGGCCAGTGATAAAACCTTCTACCACTTGTTTAGCTAATAGCTCAAGTGTACCAAATTCACGTGCTTTTTTATAATTAATCAATTACAATAAATCGTTTGCAAGATTTGCCAATTCAGAACGTTCTCCTTTCTCGAGTGTAATATGGGCAAAAAGTTCATTTCCTTTTAACCTGTCAATTAAATACGATAGACCATTGCTGTCTTCATCTAAGTATGGGGTGTCAATTTGAAAAACATCACCAGTAAATACAATTTTAGTATTTTCTCCAGCTCTAGTTATTATAGTTTTAATTTCATGAGGGGTTAGGTTTTGTGCCTCATCAACAATAAACATAACGTTAGACAAACTCCTTCCTCTGATGAAAGCAAGGGCTGAAATTGTAAGCTTACCGTTCTCTTCCATTTCCTCAATTTTTCTATACTTTTTTTCATTAGCACCAAATTGATTTTTAATGAATTTTAAGTTATCAAATAGAGGCTGCATATAAGGATTTATTTTATCCTCTGCATTTCCAGGTAAATAACCAATATCTTTATTGCTTAAAGGAACTATTGGACGTGCTAAAACAATTTGTTGATACATGTTGTGTTGTTCCAATGCACTAGCCAATGCAAGTAATGTTTTTCCAGTTCCAGCCACACCTTGCAACGTAACCAATTTAACATCTGGATTCAATAAAGCATGAAGTGCAAATGTTTGTTCAGCATTTCTTGGCTTGATACCATATACATATTGCTTTTCAACTCTTTCTAAGTT
>JBELEU010000239.1:0-2641 GCA_042093455.1 Crocinitomicaceae bacterium
CTACTAACCCAGCCCCAACTATTATTGCCTTCTTCTCCATTTTTGTCTGTATTTTGATTCGTTAAATTTTGTATTATTTCTACTATTGGTTTTTGAAAAAAGTCTTGTAGTAAATCTCCATGCAATTAATCCAAAAACTAATGTTCCAGTAGTAATTACGATCATCTTAGTATTTGGATCTAAAGTCATTAACTAAGTGCTGTTTTCAATATTTGTCCAAATCTATATGCATCTTCAAAGCTATTGTAAAGAGGAACGGGTGCTATTCTAATTACATTTGGTTCTCTCCAATCTGCAACTACCCCTTTTTCAGAAATTTCATCAAATAGTTTTTTACCATAACCGTGAGCTACTATAGACAGCTGACAGCCCCTGTCTTTACTGTTTTTTGGGGTTATAATTTCTAATTTATCACCAGTTTTAGAGTTGATGTCATTTATGATATATTCTTGAAAAGACGTCAAAAGCTCACTCTTTTCTCTTAAAGCCTTCATTCCTATTTTTTCAAATATATCAAGAGAAGCTAAGTGAGCTGCCATAGACAAAACAGGAGCATTACTTAATTGCCAACTTTCTGCGGTTGGAATAGGTTTGAATTTATCTGGCATTTCAAAACGATCAGATTTATCATGACCCCACCAGCCTGCAAAACGTAAAACCTCAGGGTTTTTCACATGCTTTTCATTTATGTAAAAACCGCTAACACCACCTGGGCCAGAATTTAAATATTTGTAGGTACACCAAGCTGCAAAATCAACATTCCAATTGTTAAGTTCAAGAGGAATATTGCCTGCTGCATGAGCAAGATCAAAACCAACAATTGCACCTACATTATGGCCGGCTTTAGTTATCTTTTCCATTTCAAAAACTTGTCCAGAAAAATAGTTTACACCACCAATCATAACCATTGCTAAGCTATTTCCTAATTCGTTTATTTTTTCAATAATATCCTCAGTCCTAATTAGCTTTTCACCATCTCTTGGTGCAATTTCTTCAATGCAATCTTCAGGTTTATAACCATGAAACTGAGCTTGACTTTGTAGTGCATATTGATCACTTGGAAAGGCTTTTTTCTCGCATAAAATTTTGAACCTTTGTTTATTGGGCCTGTAGAAAGAAACCATTAATAAATGTAAGTTGGTTGTTAAACTGTGAGTTACAGCAACTTCATTTTCTTTTGCACCAACAATTTTAGCCGTTTTTTCAGCTAATAGTTCATGGTAAGGCATCCAAGGGTTTTTAGCAAAAAAATGACCTTCAACACCCCATTTAGCCCAATCATCTAGTTCTTGTTGAATATAAGATTTTGTTGCTTTTGGCTGAAGCCCTAATGAATTTCCTGTGTAATATATTACAGGATATTTTGTAAAGGTTGGTATGTGAAATAGGTTTCTACAATCTTTAAGAGGATCATTAAGATCAAGTTTTTTTGCAAATGATTCAGAATTTTCCCAATTACTAACGATATTCGACACTTAATTAAGTTTAATAATTATTATACAAATATAATTGATTTAGCAGCTTAGTTGTAATATTGTTTGATTATGATAAATATAAATTCAAAAGGTTTTTTTAAACAAGCTAAAAAAGTAATCCCAGGGGGTGTTAATTCTCCAGTACGAGCCTTTAATGCCGTAGGGGGAACACCAATATTCATCAAGAAGGCAAAAGGGGCTTATTTGTATGACGAAGACAATAATAAATATATAGATTTTATTTCATCGTGGGGTCCAATGATTATTGGACATGCACATCCATTTATTTTAGAAAGTATTAAAACCCAAGTTGAATTTGGAACATCATACGGAATTCCTACTGTCTTAGAAACAAGAATTGCTGAGTTAGCTGTTGAAATGGTTCCAAATATTGATAAAATTAGGTTTGTAAATTCAGGAACTGAAGCCTGTATGAGTGCTGTAAGGTTAGCAAGGGGGTACACAAATAGAGAAAAAGTACTTAAGTTTTCTGGATGTTACCATGGTCATGCAGATTCGTTTTTAATTCAAGCAGGAAGTGGAGCATCCACACTAGGAACTCCAAATAGTCCAGGGGTAACTAAAGCAAGCGCAAGTAATACTATTTTAGTAGACTACAATAATAGAGCACAATTAAAAGAAACTTTTAAAAATAATGGCAAAGAATTAGCCGCTGTTATCCTAGAGCCAATTGCTGGAAATATGGGATGTGTAATTCCCTCAAAAGGCTTTGTGGAATTAATTAGGGAGCTTTGTGACGATTATGGAGTTTTATTGATTTTTGATGAAGTGATGACAGGGTTTAGACTTGGGCCTGGAGGTGCTCAGGAACTTTTAAATGTTAAGGCAGATATAATTACATTTGGAAAAGTTATTGGAGGCGGCTTACCTGTAGGTGCTTTTGCAGGAAAAGAGAAAATAATGAACTTTTTGGCTCCATTAGGCCCCGTTTATCAAGCTGGAACTTTGAGTGGTAATCCAATCGCAATGTCAGCTGGATTAGCAATGCTAACTTATTTAAATGAGCACAATGATGTTTATTCTTCATTAGCTGAAAAAACCAATTATTTAAGATTAGGAATGGAAAAAGTTTTAGATAAAACAAATATTTCTTACCACATTAACAGTATAGGTTCTATGATTTCTCTTCATTTTGTAGAAGAACC
>JBELEU010000240.1:0-2634 GCA_042093455.1 Crocinitomicaceae bacterium
ATTTACAAATCTATACATCTTCACTAATTGACAATATTGATACCAATGTAAAAACAAAAGGTGTAGAAATTCTTCAATTTATTGAGGATAAAAACAACAAAATAGTTGCACATAAAAAATACAAGATTACTGAAAAACCATTTGATGATTCTTTCAATGATATTATTGATTTACAACGTTTTTCTCTTGAAAATGGATCGTACAGAATAACAATTGAAATCACTGATTTAAACAAAAACGATAATGTTGAAAAACATTCCGAAATGATAGACATTTCATACAGTGATAAGTTAGAAATTTCTGACATTGAATTCTTAGATAGTTATTGGAAAGATGAAAACAATTCAGAATTAAGTAAATCAGGCATCGCAATGATTCCTTTAGTTTCAAACTACTTCTCTCCTGAGTTTAATAAACTAGCATATTATTTTGAAATTTATGGAGTTGACAAAATTATCGATACAAGTCAGGCATTTTTATTAACCCAGTCCATAAGAATTGCCGAAAATGGAGAAATAGCAGGTCAGTTTAATAAATTAAAAAAACAGAAAAGTAGAAGTGTTGTTCCAGTGATAAATTCATTTAATATTGAATCTTTACCTACGGGAAACTACCTTCTTGAAATTGAATTGATTAATTCTAAAAATGAGTTAATAGCTAATAAAAATGTTCCTTTTCAAAGAACTAGTTTTGTAAATAACATTAAAATCGACAGGTTAAACTCTGTTAACATCAACAATACATTTGCTAGTAGAATGAATGAAGATTCACTCAAGGATTTCATGCAATGTCTTACGCCTATTAGTTCGACTTTAGAACTTAATATAATTGACAATAAAATTGACGCTATAGATGACACATTGAAAAGACAGTTTCTATATAGTTTTTGGTACAACAGAGATCCAAATGAACCAGAAAAGGCATGGGAAATTTACAAGCGAAATGTCAAAAAAGTAAATCAACTCTTTTCAACTAAAGTTAGAAATGGATATCAAACTGATAGAGGAAGAATATATTTGAAATATGGCCCCCCAAACACACTTACTGACAGAGCAAACGAACCTAGTGCCTATCCATATCAAATTTGGCACTATTACAAAATTGGCAGATTCAACAACAAAAGATTTGTTTTTTATATGCCTGATTTAATTACGAATGAATATATAATATTACACTCCAACTTACAAGGAGAATATTCAAATAACAAATGGCAAGCAGATTTACATAAAAGAAATACTCCCAGAGGAGATATTGACTCTCAAGAAGAAGGTAATTTTAACCATTGGGGAAGTAATAGTAATACGTTTTTCAACAATCCATAAAATTGAAAAATACTGCTGTTGTTATACTAAACTATAATGGTCTAAATTGGATCAAAAAATTCATTCCTACTTTTATATTACATAGTAATGAAGCTGACATTGTCATTATCGACAATGGCTCAACTGATGAATCAGTACAATTTATCTCACAAGAACATCCTGAAATAAAATTAATTAAACTTGAATTCAATCTTGGTTTTGCTGGTGGCTACAACGAAGGACTGAAACAACTTAATCATACTTATTTTATAATTGTAAACTCAGATATTGAAGTTACAGAAAATTGGATAAGTCCAAATATTAAAATTTTAGAATCAGATGAAAATGTTGTTGCTGTTCAGCCGAAAATAAAATCATATCATGACAAAACAAAATTTGAACATGCTGGTGCTGGCGGTGGATGGATTGACAAATTAGGGTTTCCACTTTGCAGAGGAAGAGTAATAGATTCTATTGAAACTGATAACAATCAATACGATGATATTAGTGAAATATTTTGGGCTTCAGGGGCATGTTTATTTGTTAAATCAAAAGACTTTTTTGATATAGGTGGATTCGACTCAACATTTTTCGCTCACATGGAAGAAATTGACTTATGCTGGAGATGGAAAAATAATGGAAAATCGATATTTTACTGCGGTCAATCAACAGTCTTTCATGTTGGCGGAGGAACACTTAACTACAACAGTCCTCAGAAGGTATTCTTAAACCATAGGAACAACCTTTTTATGATTCATAAAAATTACAATGCTAAATCACCTTTAATATTTCTTATTTTTTGTAGACTTTTTTTAGACGGTATTGCATGTTTAAAATACACATTAAGCGGTAAACCTAGTTTTATCATAAGTATATTAAAAGCTCATTTCAATTACTACGGTAAAATCAGAAAACTAAACTCATTTAGAAAGAATCATAGATTTAAAGACTTTAAAAAAATGAAAGGCGTTTTAAATTCGAGTATAATATGGAAGTATTATGTCCTTCAAAAATGTAAATTCGTAGAATTAATTAAATAACCATCAAAACATTAATTAAAATATCATCCATTATACTTCTTTTGACATGTATTAATTTAAGAACAGCTGCACAATTCAACTTTGAGAAGCAGTTAAATAAACCAATTTATACGGCTGATATTATTGACCCAGTTTATGGGATATTGTTGTACGAACCACTGAATATGTTTACAAGATCTGATTCGTCTAGAATGGAAGGAGGATATGCTATAAATGGATGGAAAGAAGATCATTATTCTGATGGTCAATTGTTACATAAAGGGTATTATATTGAAGGGCAATTAAAAGATCGG
>JBELEU010000241.1:0-2628 GCA_042093455.1 Crocinitomicaceae bacterium
CCATTTTCATACCAATTTATAGAATGACCTACAGGAATGGATGTAAAAAGATCTAAAGATGAATTCATGTTGATTTGGTAACTTATCGATGGATCACAATACACTATGTAAATAGTGTCTGAAATGGAAGAACATCCAAAACTGTTGTAGGCAATTAAGTAATAATTTCCTGTGTTTTGAATGGTGTCCACTGGATCTGAGTGTCCAGCTATCATATTTGAATCTAAGTACCATTGCAAAATAAATTGAGATGAATCTGTATAAACAATATAATTCAAAGAATCGTATACAATGTTTGGAATTCCTGGGCTATCACCGACAGAAATTGTGTCTGCACTTTGAACAGAAGGAACAGGATTGATTTGCTGATAGCCAATAATAGTTGATACTGTTGCATTTGAGCCTGCAGAACAATTCGAACAGCTTACAAAATTCATAGCGTGAGTCCCAAGATTGTCATCAGATCCGAAAACTACTTCTGACTGATTACAAGTTGCTGCAGTTTGATCGCCATCAAAAACAGTAAGTTCATATGATTTAGCAGGGTCAAGGTTAATATTTACTTGCCATGTTACGGGATTATCTTCATTACACTCTATTGATGATTGGTAAATGAGTGTACCGTCTTCATAAATAATAAAATATGGGTCAGGGTCATTACCATTTGTGTAAACAAATGGAATGTATTCAGGACCCCACCCTCCACTAATATTTTCAATAGTAACTTCTGTTAATGTATATACATCAAGTGTGTCTATACTAGTATATGCATTGTAACTAATCGGGTAGTTTCCTGGAGATGAATAGGTTTGAGTGGGAGGTGTTTCTAGGTTGCTGGTTTGACCATTTCCAAAGTCCCACTGGTAAAGTATTAAACCAGGATTATTATTTGTGAAATCAACATCTAAAGGGATGCATCCTGTGCCAGTACTTGATGTGAATCCAGTATTTCCAACAGCTGCACTGTTTACAGTTAAAGTAATTTGGAAATCGATAGGGATATTGTCTATGTTTTGACCAGAAGCAACAACATCAACTAAAATCCCTACATCAATATCAAAGACCCCTGTGGTTAGGGGAGCTCCAAACACGTTTATACATCCATATTGATTATTTTGAGGGTTATAATTGCAATTGTTAGCAGCATTATTACAAACCCAGTCAAGACCAACTGGTAAGGCAATACTAATGATTTCAAAGTTCTGAATGGTAGCGCCCATTGTGTCTAATGGCATTACAAATGTGATGTCTTCAGAATACGTTTGTCCAGCATATCCATCAGGCAGGGGGTTTGGGTAAATGCCTGGTGAAGTATAGCTATAGTCAATGGTACATTGAGCTTTAAATGTGTTTGAAATTGAAAATGAAATCAAAAAAACAAAAGAGTAGAAAAATATTTTCATTATTTATTATCTAAATGAGAAGTAATTAGAACTACAAGTTACAAATAATTTTTTACCATTAAATAATTTGAAATTTAGTTTCAATTGAAAAATAAAGGCATTTTATTTATTTGAGGATTTGCATCAAAATTTATCAATTGGCTCAGTTGATGACTGATATTTTTTAAAATTTGATCAATTTCATCCTCTGATTTGAGTTCTAATTTCTCTTCAATATTAAACAGCTTAAAGAAGCTTTCTAGAAATGCTATTTTTTCAAAAATACTCATATTTAAATTTACGAATACCAGTGAAATTATCGTGCCAAATTATTTAAGAGAACTCATTAACTATTTAAAAGCTATTAAATCAATGACAAATCATGATTTAACAATGTCGTTATGGAGTTTGATGATTTTTTCTCTAGTTTGTTGAGTCAATTCTTCAATTGTTTCGCAGGACTGGCTGATGATTTTTTCTCCAAAATTGATAATTATTTCCCCTTTTTGGAGTCTAAAACTTCCTGGCTTATTTATTGAATTCGCTCCGTGAATTGCAATTGGAATAATGTTAATATTATTTTCTTTAGCAATGAAGAAACTTCCTTTTTTAAATGCTTTTATTTCTCCATTTTTAGATCTTTTCCCTTCTGGGAAAGTAATTACATTTCTGCCGCTTAAAATTAATTTTCCGGCTTCATCCATACTTTCAATTGCACTTTTTCTATCTGATCTGTCAATAAAAATCATTCCTGCCAATTGCATGTACCAACCTAGGAAAGGAATTTTTTTCAACTCTTTCTTAGCAATAAAGTAAATGGGTCGATCTATAGCTACAAAAAGAGCAATAATGTCAAAATTAGATTGATGATTTGCACAAAATATTACTGATTCAGTTTGATCTTTTAGCAGTTGAATATTTGATACTTTAATTTTAATTCCAACAATTTTACAAATGGTTTTGGCCCAAATGTTTTTGCTTATTAAAAAAGCAACTTTTTTAGAAAAAATTAAGCAAATAGAAGCAGTCAGAGCAGCAATGAATGTGCAAATGAAAATGGCAATTAATTGAAAAAAATTTACGACAGACATTTGTCTGTATTTTCTGTGTGATTAACTCTTAGAGAGTCATCATACATTTGTGTTAAGTACTTCTTCAGAGTGGTAATCACCAGCATCTAGTTTAACCTTGATTTTTTTGAAAATATCTATCGGCAGAACCTTTATTCATTGCTCCTACTGAGCCC
>JBELEU010000242.1:0-2540 GCA_042093455.1 Crocinitomicaceae bacterium
TAAACACTCAATGATGAAGGTTAACGAATTAAGCTCTGCAATTGACTCTCTTTCAAAGAAAAAAATTGAGGATTTAGATGTTATAAGTTCTAAAATGTTTAACAGGTCAAATTTTAAAACAATTGACTATAATCTTAATCCCAATGATGATGTAAACTATGAAAGTGATAATTTCTTGAATCTTTTTCAACCAAAAAAACAAAAACAGCTTTACGATCTTGCAATAAGTTCTGTTAAAAGTACAATCAGTATTGTAAAATCAAATAAAACTATTCAATCATTCAGAGAACAAAATTTAAATAAACATGTGATGACAATGCATGATAAATTTTCATTAGGATTTGCTTGCATTATCTTATTTTTTATTGGTGCTCCGCTTGGAACAATAATCAGAAAAGGTGGTTATGGATTGCCTCTTGTAATTTCAATATTATTATTTTTAGCTTATCATTTTTTAGGTATTTTTTCAAAAAATTTAGCAGAGGATAGTAGTATAAATCCTATTTTAGCTAGCTGGCTTTCAACTCTAATAATGTTACCTTTTAGTATTTATTTAACTTATCGGGCAACAAACGATCAGAGTGTGTTTAATTTTGGTCAGAGTATTGTTTCATTTTACAAAAAGATAGAAAATTATGTCAGAGGATAAGTTTAAACTTGATACAATTGAATCTGCTATTAGAGATATTAGAGATGGTAAGATTGTTATTGTTGTAGATGATAAAAACAGGGAAAATGAAGGTGATTTTCTAGCAGCTGCTGAATTAATCACCCCTGAAATCATAAACTTTATGGCAACTCACGGTAGAGGTCTAATCTGTGCTCCTATTACTGAGAATATTTCTAAAAGATTGGGTTTAAATTTAATGGTTGGGACAAATACGGATCCGCAAGATACGGCTTTTACTGTATCAATTGATTTAAAAGGAAATGGAGTCACTACAGGAATTTCCGCCTCAGACCGCGCTGCAACAATCAAAGCATTAATTGATAAAAAAACCAAGCCAAATCAATTTTCTAAGCCAGGTCATGTTTTTCCATTAGTTGCAAAAAATGGTGGTGTTTTAAGAAGAACTGGTCATACTGAAGCTGCTATTGATCTACCAAGACTTGCTGGACTTAAGCCAGCAGGTGTAATTGTTGAAATTATGAATGAGGATGGTTCAATGGCCAGAGTTCCAGATTTAATAAAGGTTGCAAAGAAATTTAAGCTAAAGATTATTTCAATCGAAGATCTTGTTGCATACAGAATGGAACATGACTCCCTAATTGAAAAAGAGGAAGACTTTGAAATAAATACGCGATACGGAAAATTTAGATTAAGAGCTTACAAACAGACTACGAATAATAATATTCATATAGCTCTAACAAAAGGAAGCTGGAATAAGGGGGAAGCTGTTTTAACAAGAATTAACTCAAAGTCTATTCATAATGATGTTTTAGGCACTCTCACTTCAGATACAGAAACTTCATTATCAAATATGTTTAATATAATAAACAGTGTTAAAGGAGCAATGATATTTATCAGTCCCGAACTTAAATCAATTGACACCTTAAAAAGATTAAAAATCTTAAGAAAAAATCAATCAGAAAACGAAATTACCAAAGCCCCAATATTAAGTATGGATGATAGGGATTTTGGTATTGGAGCACAAATTCTTCATGATTTAGATATAACCAACCTTAAATTAATCACTAATACAAAAGGTAAAAAAAGAGTTGGAATGATTGGGTATGGATTGGAAATTTCCGAGAATATCAATTTTTAGTAAAGGAAAACATCCATTTTAAGTAATTAGGATCATCAAATACATTGAACCAACTTTCATGGTTTACATTTTCATACAAGTTGAATTTAGGACTTCCACCATGTTTAATAATTGCTTTAACCATATTTATTGAAAGCTCAGGAAAAACAACGTCATCATCAGATCCATGAGCAACCCAAACTGGTGTTGTTTTAGCGAAGTCTTTAGCCCATCTAGGATTACCACCACCACATATCAATACAGCAGAAGCAAACATATTTGGTCTATTTTTTAGCAATTCAAAGGATCCCATTGCCCCATTCGACAACCCACTTAGATATACTCTTTTATTATCGATAAAATCTTCTTTAACAAGGGAATCCATAAGTTTTATAACCAATTGAAGAGATTTTGTTGGTTTTTCAATTTCTGGAAAAACTTGTCTTACTTCATTATCAGTTAAAATTCGTGAAGACCAATTATCATTTATTGGTGCTTGAGGAAACACCACTATTGATTGATAATTATTATAATTTTCAGGACTTAAAAAAACCTTATCAACATATTTTAACTGTAATTTATTATCATCTCCCCTTTCTCCAATACCATGTAAAAATAGTGTAAGAGGATAAGATCTATTTTTATCAAAATTCTTCGGATATAAAATTCTAAAATTTAATTGTGAATCATCAGTTTTGAATTTTGAGTATTTTGGAACTATTTCATTTTGTTTACAACTAATAATTGTAAATGTGAAAATTAAAAGTGTGATAAAATTTCTCAACATATTGA
>JBELEU010000243.1:0-2506 GCA_042093455.1 Crocinitomicaceae bacterium
CGATATAGTTTATTTTCCATACATAAAGACCTGATTTACATTGTTTTCCAGAATGATTTCCATTCCATCCAATGTTAGTGTCATCAGATTTAAAAATAACTTCTCCCCATCTATTGAAAATTAAAAAATCAAATTCTGAAATTGACTGAACCTCAGTAGGAGATATTTGAAAAACTTCATTAATGCCATCGCCATCAGGAGAAAAAGCATTTGGGACGAAAAAGGCATTGCTTCCAATTTGAATAACTTGTGAAGTAGTATCTGAGCAGCCGTAATTGGAATATGCAATTAGCTGAACCTCAATATCATTAAATAGGTTTGAATAGTAGATAGGATTAGTTAATGTAGAAGTATCAGTATTGTTAAAATTCCAGAAGAAAGAATCTGAAAATTGAGAAGTGTTAACGAAAGAGAATGTGGAATCATTAAAAGTTGGGGTGCTTGGAGTGTATGAGAAATCTGCAATTGGTATTTCATATAAACATATTAACGATGCCATTATAGTATCGTACAAACATTCATTATTGCTTGTGATTTGTAATGAGATATCGTAACACCCCGGATTAACAAAAGTAAAGGATGTATCATTTCCTGATGAGTTAAGATAACCATTTCCAAAATCCCATGAATTGTTATAAAACTGAGATGAATCAGTAGTATTTTGGAAATAAATTGTTTTTGGAGCGCATCCTGAAGTATCAGACACAGTAAGTGAAGGGGGGATAGCCGTTTCCGAAGTAATATTTACTGTGTCGAAAATAGAACATTGATAGGCAGAAGCCGTTACAACATAAGATGCAAAACTTTCTGTGAAAATAAACGGGATACTATCTAATATAGAGTTAGACCAACTAATTGTAGCTTGATTTGGATTGTTGGCATATAAAAGTAATGTGTCATTTAAACAGACAAGTTGGTCTGATATGCTGTCAATACCATTTACCGATAAAGTAATATTAGGAACAAAACTATTTAAGATATGAGTTGGCTGATACTGAGCAATATTTGTAATAGCTTCAGATGGAATAGAAGCAGAACTTGTAAAAGAGCTAATGGTGTTTATTGGATTTGCATTTGAAGAAATAGAGGCGGTCTGAAAATCACAAATATTATTAAAATTAGAATCTAAATAAGTGACTGTAAAATGTTTGTGACCAGTGTTTTGCCAATTGTCAGTTTGTCCATGAAGTATGTAGTTTCCATATGTGTCTTTGGCTATAGAAAAAGCACATTGATTGCCATTTCCACCAATCAAAATTGAATTTAAAACATTACCATTTTCATCAATTTCCATTGCTATCATTTCTGTTCCTTGAACATTAAATCCTGTAGTTTGACCGCATATTATTAACTCGTTTTGTCCGTTTTTACAAGCTCCATACAGTATCTCGTCTCCGGATGATCCATAACTTTTTGACCATGAAACAGAAAAATTATTATCTAACTTTATGACTTTAAAATCATTCATTCCACTACCATTTTGGTCACCATATCCAGCAATGTAAAAAGTGCCATCACTATTTGAAATAATTTTTTTTGGTTGATCATCACCAGGAGAGGTGTAGTTTTTAAATGCAAGTACATTTCCATTGTTATCTCCGTGGAATAATGCAAAATCTAAACCGGTTGAAGAAGTGTCAGTATAGCCAATTGCAATAAATTCATTTGTATTGTGTGAAATAACATCTGCTGCTTTATCATCTCCGTTAAGAAGTCCAATTGTGTAGCTATCGATTAGGTTTCCATTAACGTCAAAACGATTGATCTCCCAATCGTATCTTACAGGGTTATTAAGCATATGATAGCTGCCAACTTCAATAAATTCACCGTTGTTTAATTCGCATGCTGATTGACCTGCATTGTACCAATTGGTAGAATGTCCATCAAAAACATTAGCAAAAACTTGATTCCCATTTTCATCAACTTTTAATATAAATGCATCTCCTCCTTGAGTCAGGTAAGACCATGTTCTTCCGCAGATTAAGTACCCATTGTCACTTGTTAATTTAACATCGTGAAGTAAATCTTTGTTGTACCCATTGTATTCCTTTCTCCACTGTTCATTTCCAGTAGAATCAAATTTTAATAAGTAAATTGACCAATCATTGCTGTTTTTTTCTGTATAACCGCTTATTAAATATCCTGAATCTGGAGTAGCAATTACACATTGAGGGATATCATCATAAATAGATTCAAAAACCCTGTGATATGTATTTTGTGAAAAAAGAATTATCGGGCAAAAGAAAGCAACAATGAAAAAAGAATAATATTTAGAATTACAATTCAATAATTTGTATTGAATCTAATTTAAATAATTAAATTAATATCTGACCAAGGCTTTCCTTATTGTTTAAATATTCATCATAAAAACCATTTGTTTTCATTCTTTCAATTAATTGAGGAAGGTCTTTTTTGTTTTTTATTTCAAGTCCTACTACTGCATGTCCCTTTTCTCTGAAGTTTTTCTTGGTATACTCAAAATGAGTAATATCATCGTTAGGCCCCA